>DQEK01000098.1 GCA_003533545.1 Acidobacteriota bacterium
CGGCTCGGTCAGCAGCTCGCCCGTCACCCGGTCGAGGACATAGAAGTGACCGTTGCGCGAGGCACGAATCAGCGTGCGGCGTGTCTCGCCGCCGAACTCCAGGTCCACGAGGACGCCGGCGCTCACCTCGTCCAGGTCCCACTGGTCCTGCGGCGTGAGGTTGTAGGCCCAAATGAGCTCACCCGTCTCGCCGTCACGGGCTAGCACCGACGCGCAGTAGTTGTTCCGGTAGCTAGCCAGGCCGCCGTGCTCGTCGAGGTTGATGACGCCCCACTCCCGGCGGTAGTCGGGGTTCCATGGCCCGCAGTTGCCCGTGCCGTAGTAGAAGTAGTTCAGCTCGGCGTCATAGCTGAACCACCCCCAGACCGCACCGCCCCCGAGCCGCCAGGAATCGCCGTACCAGGAATCGAGTGCCGGATTAGGCATCCGGTCATCGGCATAGAAGGGCCGAAAGCGTGGGCCGATGCCCACATCGTCGTTGGGCCCCATGTTGTAGTAGCGCCACCGCACAGCACCGGTGTCGATGTCGTAAGCCGTGACGTGCCCACGAACGCCGCGGTCGCCGCCCGCCACGCCGAAGATGACGTTCTGCCCAACGACCAGCGGTGCGCCGGTCCTGACCTCCGAGATCGGGTAGTCCGTGGGAGCATCGCGCCAGACGACCTCTCCGGTGCGGGCGTCTAGTGCTATCGCCTGGCCGTCGAGGGTGTTGAAGAAGATCTTGCCGTCGCTGTAAGCCAGACCCCGCGTCTTGGCCCCGCAGCACGCTCGCTCGGTAACCAGCTCGAGATCCTCCAACTCGGCGCGGAACTCCCACATGATGGCCCCGTCCTGCGTGAGGTCGAGCGCGTAGATGTGGTTCGGCTTCGGCGTCACGATGTACATCGTGTCGCCCACGACTAGCGGCGCGGCCTGGTGCGAGTCCATGATCGGGATCTGGAAGGTCCAGGCGACCGCCAGGTTCCCGATGGTCTCCAGGTTGACCTGGTCCAGCGGGCTGTAATTCCAGGCGGCATAGTTGCCGTTTGGCATGACCCACTGGGCGGGATCCTGCTGCAGCGAGACCAGAGCTCCGTCTTGCGCGTGTGCCGTCCCGGCCCCCAGTATCCCTGCCAGGGCGAAAGCGAGCGAACGCGTCGATCTGCACATCCGGTTGGGCCGCTTGCGGTTCGAATTCATGACAGTCCTTTCTCTGGGCGAGGTACTCCGCGCAGCGTGTGCGACTCTCTCGCTCGAGTCGCCGATCGAAACGCAGCACGCGACGCCAGACTCCGACCCTACTCCTGCGGGTAGGGGGTTCGATGCGGACGGGGTCCGGCCGTCGGGACGGCGCGGTGTCACGGGACCAGGTTCACTCTACGGGTACGAGTCTTGCGACCTTACCACCCGCATTGTGCTCAAACAGAAGATAGATATCGCCATTGAATGCCTGTTCGATATCGCGTACTCGACCGATGCCTTCGAACAGCGTTTCCCGCGCCACGAATTGGTTGTCTTCGATCTCGACTCGAAACAGGCTGCGCGCCTTCAACGATCCAACCAGGTAATCTCCCTTCCACTCTGGGAACTGGTCACTGTCGCTGATAATGAAACTGGACACGGCTGGCGACGGTGTCAAGTCGACCACCGGTTGTTCGATATCGGACAGCTCGAATTCAACACCCAAGTCCTTGCCATACTCTACCGGCGTGCCATCGTAATCGAGCCCAAGCGAATACAAGGGCCAGCCGTAGTTGCGTCCAGGCAACAACAGGTTGATTTCATCGCCGCCTCGGGGTCCATGTTCGCTGCCCCATAGTTCGCCCCCGGTCCTATCGAACTCCAACCCCTGCGGGCTGCGATGGCCATAGGTATAGATGCTCTGATAGACATCGTCGCGACCAACAAAGGGGTTGTCTTGCGGAATGGTGCCATCGTCATTGATGCGATGAATTTTGCCCCAGGGTGTTGACAGGTCTTGAACACCCTGCATGCCACCTTTCGCACCTACCGAAAAATACACATGGCCTCGGCTATCGAACACGACACGGCCACCGGCGCCAACGTCTCCCGCGAAGCTGTAGTGCTCCAAGTCCGCTTGCCAGATGACTTCCTCGTCGATCCATTCGCCATTGTCGACTCTTCCGCGCACCAGTCTGTTCATGGACACCGGGCGTCCCCGCTCTCGGCTGAGGTCGGTGCAATCCTCGCAGCGGTGACCGTGGTACAGGTAGATCCAACCGTTCTCTTGGTAGTTCGGATGCAAGAGGATGTCGAACAGCCAACCCATGCCGCGTTCGATATCGATGCGCGATTCCATCTGGTAGATGTCGTCGTATGCCTGCGGCGTTCCCCGCACCAACTCCGATTTGTCGCCATCCGGACTAATCACGCGCACTCCTTTGGTCTTTTCGGTGACTAGCAGGCTACCGTCCGGCAGCGGTGCCAGGGAAAAGGGAAGGGGGTCCAGATCGTCGACCAGCGTTTCCAGTCGGAAACTATGGAGTTCAGTCTCAAACTCACCTTCTGGAATCGAAAGTGGCGCATCATAGTTCGACGTCACATAGCCCACGTTGGCGCGCGTCTCCAGCACGTACATCGCAAGGCCCTGGACTTGCACCGGGCTGAAGATATCGTCCCAGCTAGGCATGCCGGAGTCGACATAGCCATTGGCTATGCTGGCTACGACGTCGGCCATGGATTCGCCATGAACGAGGTCGCCCCGAAGTGGCGTTCCTTGCGCTGCGCCTTCCAGTTCTCCACCGTGGCACACAGCGCAGTTTTCCTGAAACATCAATCGCGATTCGGTGACACCCGAGTAGGCGACGGGTTCCTGTTGTGACGAAGCGCTGGTCGTCCCGATGAGAGCCACCGGAAGAAGAAGCCAAGAGCATGTGAAGCACAGGTGCGTCTTGTTCATGGTTAGTCCCCACTTATTGCAATGCACGGACAGGATACTGGATCCCCCCACCGAACGGTGGGTTCGTAACGCAGCTGGTAGAATGCTGCGTTCAGATGTCAGAGACCGGTCCGCTAGAAGCGCTCTGACTCTGCTCCTCGTCGGCAATAAACGATCGCACCTCCTTCTGTGCCCGCCGAGAAAGAACATTATGCGAGACGTCGGTGAACAAAGAATCAATACACCAGGCATGGTTCGCCTGTCTTTCCTCATCGGAATCACCACGCTGGTGTCACTCGCGACCACCGATTACGGCCGCGCCCAGGATCGTCCACTGACGCAGGTTGAGCTCGTTGCCCAGACCCCAGGCAAGATCGCCAACGCTCGATTGGTGCTTCAACCCCCCACGATCGATGGGGACGTACTCGGTGACCCGGTTTGGGCTAGCGTGGAACCGACGAAAGGGTTCCTACAGAGCGCACCCGACGAAGGCCAGCCGGCCAGCGAAGAGACCGAGGTCCGCATCGTATTCACAGAGGACACGATCTATTTCGGTGTCATCTGTCACGACCGAGACCCGTCAGCCATCATCGTAAGTGACAGCCGTCGCGACTCGTCCATGAACGACGCCGACAGTTTCCAGATGGTGCTCGACACATTCAGCGACCAGCAGAACGGGTTCGTTTTTGGCACAACGCCAGCTGGCCAGGAATACGACGGCCAGGTAATCAACGAAGGTGGCGCCCGTAGCTTTTTCGGTGGGGCTGGTCGCGGAGGATTCTCGCGAGGCAGCGGCGGCGGCTTTAATCTGAATTGGGACGGCGCGTGGCAGGTACGCACAGCCATCTCCGACGTCGGGTGGAGTGCCGAATTCGCCA
>DQEK01000177.1:0-2016 GCA_003533545.1 Acidobacteriota bacterium
CGCTGGCCACCTTGGTTCCCGCCGCTGTCGCCGATGAAGACAATGTTCCGAAAGCCATGCACCTTTAGGCTGCGAGCGACGTCAGTCAGCATCGCCTGGAAGGTCTCTTCTCGCAAACTGATGGTGCCGGGGCTACGCATGTGGCCGCTCGGTGGTTCGATCGTACCTTCGGGCACTAGCTTGATGATCGGCGCGCAGATCGCGTTACCCAGCTTTCGCGCGATCGCGTCGCAGTTGGCGTGCAGCACGTGGTTGTGCTTGCCTGTGACCAACCAGGGGCCGTTCGGCTCGACACCGCCCGTTGGGACAATCGCGGTGGTCTTGCCCGCGGCCAGTGCGTCACGGACGTCCATCCACGTCATTTCTTCGAGCCAGACGGTATCGGGCGCCGGCAGTGGGTTCGGCGTATCAACACAGTTATAGACATTGTCTCGACAGTCGCCGCCGCCCATCGACCGCGGGTCGGGTGCGCGGCGTTGTTGTGCCGATAGCGGCAGAACTGTGAGCAGCACGATTCCGATCACCAGGTTGGTTTTCATGGTCTCCTCCAGACAACTGAGCGGCATTTTTCGCGTGCGATAATAGGGTGTTCTCAGCCAGGCTCGGCTGTCATTCGACTATCGACTGCCAGTGCTCCGCCACGTGCTCAGCGGTCCGCCAGGCCAGCGCCTGCGCGGTGAGTGTTGGGTTGCGCGCGCCGCTCGTGCCCATCACCGAGGCGCCGAGCACCGCGAGGTTCGGGACCTCGTGCGAGAGTCCATAGCGATTCACCACATTGGTTTCCGGATCATCACCCATCCGTGTGCCGCCATAAGCGTGGGTCGAGACCCCCATCTGTCCGCCGAGTCCGCCGCGTCTGATTTCGGTCGCGCCAGCCTCCCGGTACCATTGGGCCATCTTCTCCTGCAGGTAGTCGGCAATCGCCAGTTCGTTTTGCTTGTATTCGGCGGTGACCCGGATGACTGGGAAGCCTAGTGGGTCCTTCACGACTGGGTCGAGGTCCAGGTAGTTGGCTGCGTACGGCAGCGTGGTCTTCTGGATGTAAGCACTGTTCGTCCGGTCGGCGTTCTCTCGGACGAACGCCTTCCAAGCTGAACCCCAGGTGGGCGCGCGCCCGAACGTACCCATGCTCGCGGCCGAGATGGGACGCCGGTCGGAGTAGATCCAAAGGTTCCCGCCTCCAATGAAATCAAGGCCGCTGTGGTCGAAGTTGTCGTCCGCGAAATCGTCCACCGCCACGCCCTGTGCCGGCAACCCGTACCAGGCGTGCAGATCGTAGGGAAACAGCGCCGTCACGCCGGCGCCCTGGTGATGGCTGAGATAATGTTTGCCGACTTGGGCGTGGTTATTCGACAGGCCGATCGGAAACGCCCTCGACTTCGAGAGCAGCAGCAGCCGGGTGTTCTCGTAGGTGTAGCTCGCAACGAAGACGAACCGTGCCGGTTGAAAAAATTCCTCCCGGTCCTGCAGATAAGTGACACCGGTGACCTTGCCCTGGGCGTCGGTCTCGATCTTCGTGACGGTGGCATGGGTAACCACCTTTAGACGACCAGTCGCTTCCGCTCGTGGAATCGTGGTGACCGCCGGTGAATTCTTCGCGTCGACGTGGCAGCCGCCCTTGTTGCAGTGCCCGTGGTACATGCAGCCAGAACGTTCCTGGTAAGTCTCCGAGTTGATCGCCGCTGGGCCCGGGAACGGTTGCCAGCCAAGCGTGCGTGCCGATGCTGCCATCCGGTCGAGGAAACCGGTCCACCGCAGCGCGGGCATCGGATAGTCTCGCTGCCGCGGGCCCTCGAACGGGTTGCCGTTTGGATTCTTTTCCCCCTTGACGTTGCCAGCTTGGCCCGAGACGCCAATTTCATGTTCAACGCGGTCATAGAACGGCTCAAGCTCTTCGTAGCCGAACGGCCAGTCCTCCACGGTGGATCCGACAGGAATGCGAGATGCACCGTAGCGTCGCGTCGTTTCGGATACGACCTTGAAATCCCATGGGTTCAGCCGCCAACTTTGGGCCCA
>DQEK01000177.1:2373-2651 GCA_003533545.1 Acidobacteriota bacterium
CCGTTCATCATCGGGTGGTTACCGCCCTGCACCGCATTGCCCGATCGGGTCCGGCGAAGTGTCGGCACTTCACTGTCGCACTTGCGAACCGAGAATGGCCAGTCGCGGACGTTGTTACGGATCTCATCTGGTGCGAAGTCACGCTTGGTCAGCCGGCTACCAGCCTCAATGCCAACAATGTCGAGTCCGGCGTTGGCGAGCGGCAGGGCGGCGACTCCGCCCGCCGCGCCGAGCCCCACAATGACGACGTCCGTTCCGGGCAGTCTAGTCGCCATGAC
>DQEK01000024.1:0-2118 GCA_003533545.1 Acidobacteriota bacterium
CCGGGAACGTGGTGCCGTGGAGTTCCACCTCGTCTATAGCCTTATCAGGCCGCCAAACCCACCCGACGAACAGAGCGGTCAGAAAGCCACCGACTGGGAGCGCGAAGTCGTTCCAGATTGTCGCCATGAGCGTGAGGAAGTCCATTTCGACGACGGGCAGGTGAGTGAGGAAGGCGACTGCGCCATTGCCGAGTGCCGACGGGATGGCGATGACGAAGACAATGGTTGTTACCAGTAGGACGGCCTTTGGTCTCGGCCATTTGCGGACGTCGATAAAATGCGCCACCGGAACTTCGAGTAACGAGATCGTCGAGGTCAGTGCCGCCATAGTCAAGAGAACAAAGAACGCGGCACCGAAGAGTTCTCCGCCGGGGAACGTGGAGAACAGGCGCGGCAAGACGGTAAAGATGAGCCCTGGACCGCTGGCGCTTGGATCGAATCCTGGGATCGAGAATCCCGACGGAAAGATGATGAAGCCCGCGAGGAGGGCTATTGCTGTATCGAGTGCCACGACCCAACAAGCGGCGTTGATGATGTTTTCGCGCTTATTGAGGTAACTGCCGTAGGTCAGCATGGCCCCCATCCCGAGGCTCAACGAGAAAAAAGCCTGTCCGAGTGCGGCGTTGACGACCGTGGGTTCGAAGAGGCGAGATAAATCTGGTTTGAGGTAGTAGGTGAGACCCGCGGCAGCGCCTGGCAGGGTGATTGCTCGCACGGCCAATAGCAGTAGGAGGATAATGAAGGCGGGCATCAATAACTTTGTCACGCGTTCAATCCCGGTCCGTACCCCACCAACCAACACTGTTGCCGTCGTTGCGAGAACCAGGGCGACGAGACTCAGATTCAGGGGGCCGTTCGCGGTAAATTCACCAAAGAATTCCAGGCCAGCTTCGGCCTCACGAGCGGTCGCGCCTGTCGCGGAGAACCAAACGTAAGCAACTGACCATCCCGCGATTACGGAATAAAAGGATAGGATGCCCGCGCCCGCGAGGACGCCGAGGGCACCTACCAGCCACCATGAGGAGTTGGGGGCGATCGAGCGGAATGAACCGACTGGATCGAGTTTAGCTCGGCGCCCGATGACAAGCTCGGCGACCATAATCGGTAGACAGATTAGGAGGACACAGGCTAGGTAGACGAGCACGAACACCGCTCCACCACCCTGGCCAACCTGGGTTGGGAATCTCCAGATATTCCCTAACCCAACGGCCGAGCCGGAAGCGGCAAGGATAAACCCTGCTTTCGATCCCCACGCGCCGCGCTCACCTGTGGATACCATGCGCCTGTTCCCTGTGGAACCTAACGTGCCGGGAAGTCTACAGCAGGTTACAAAATGGGGGGCTGAAGGACGATCTGTGGCTGCTAAAATCGGTGCTGGCGATATGGTTCCGGGAACAGGCCGAGAGGTGTCATGACAAGTGAGGTGAGGGAGGCAAGGCGGTTGGACGGGAAGCTGGTGGCCGAAGCGATTCGTGCTTCGCTTGTTCCGCGGATTGAGAAATTTCTCTCGACCGTCGGCCGGCCACCCGGCCTTGGCATAGTGCTCGCCGGAGACGACGGGGGCTCTGAGATCTACGTCCGGAATAAAGTGCAGTCGTGCGAAGCGTTGGGTATCTTCGCGGAGCTCAAACGCGTGGGGAAAGAGAGCAAGGTCGACGAGGTGCTTGCGCTTGTCCAGGACTTCAACCGTGCCGATGCCATTGACGGTGTTCTCGTGCAGTCGCCGCTTCCGGTTGGGATGGGACAAGATGCGGAGCAACGGGTGTTTGATGCAATCGATCCGAGGAAGGATGTGGATGGGTTTCACCCGGTTAATGCTGGCCGGCTCGTGCAGAAGCGGTCAGGAATGGCGCCCGGGACCCCGTCCGGTGTGATCGAGTTGCTCGATCGGTCTGGCATTGCGATTGAGGGGCGACGAGCGGTCGTTATTGGTCGCAGTGACATCGTCGGCAAGCCGATGGCGATGTTGCTGTTGCACCGCAACGCGACGGTCACGATTTGTCATTCACGGACCGATGATCTAGCGGCCGTCGCGTCGGAAGCCGACATCTTGATAGCGGCAATTGGACGACCAGGGTTCGTGACCCGTGATTTCGTGAAGCCCGGCGCGACCGTGAT
>DQEK01000024.1:2518-2749 GCA_003533545.1 Acidobacteriota bacterium
CTCGGCTCGAAGTAATCGAGCGTCGCGGTGCGACCACTGTCGGTGATGTGCATCCTAATGTCGCGCAGGTGGCGGGCGCCTTGACGCCGGTGCCTGGCGGCGTCGGTCCTCTAACGATCGTAATGCTTCTGTCCAACACGGTTCGTGCTGCTGAGATGAGACAGGACCCGTGACGGGTGTCGTGCCGGTCTAAACGCGTAACACGAGGCTCATGGTCTCGCTTGCAGGCGG
>DQEK01000288.1 GCA_003533545.1 Acidobacteriota bacterium
GCGGCAACCAGCATCCCGTAGGCAACCGCTTCCCCGTGGCGTAGCCGCCTGTAGTGGGTGACCGATTCGAGCGCATGTCCTGCGGTGTGCCCGAAATTCAGGACACGACGTCGGTCACCTTCACGTTCGTCCGCAGCTACTACCTCGGCCTTGATGCGGCAGGAGGCGGAGATAATCTCGGTCATCACGCTCGGTTCGCGTGCGAAGATGCTCGGTAGACTGTTTACGAGCAGGGTGAACAACGATCGACTGGCGATGACCCCGTATTTCACCACCTCGTACAGTCCGGCCCGCAGTTCACGCCGCGGTAGGGTGTCGAGTATTTCAGGGTCAGCGATGACGGCCACTGGGGGGTGAAACGCGCCGATCAGATTCTTGCCGAGGGTGTGGTTGACGCCGACCTTTCCCCCGACGGCGCTGTCGACCTGCGCCAGCAGGGTCGTCGGCACGTGGACAAGAGCGATTCCACGCAGGAAGGTGGCCGCGGCGAACCCGACGGTGTCGCCGATGACTCCGCCGCCGACCGCGATGATGGTGGATTGCCGGTCGGCACCGTTACGGATCAGCCACTCATAGATACGGCCGAGCGTCTGCTGGGTTTTTGACCGTTCTCCGTCTGACACGAGCAGGTGCTTGATTCCAGGGAGAGCGTCGGTCACCACGTCCCCGTGGCGTTTCCAGACGTTGGGGCTCGATATCAAAAACCGACGTGGGCCAACACCGGCCTCGGAGAGTAGAGCTGGGAGTTTGGGTATGAGACCGTGGGCAACGAAAACAGGGTACGTGTGGCTGGAGCTGGACACGTCGATCCGTGTTGGCTGCATGGGTGTCCGTTCTAAGGTGGGCGACAAAAGCCGAGTGGTAGGATAACAGCAATTTTTCGGCGGAGGACCCTAGAGATGTCGGATCAGGACGCGGCGTTCGTCAAGACAATCACCCCGAGGTCGAAAGACTTCTCGCGCTGGTACACGGATGTCATCAGGCGCGCGGAACTGGCCGATTACTCGCCGGTCAAAGGCAGTATGGTGATCCGGCCATATGGCTATGCCATTTGGGAGTTGATGCAGCAAGCCCTCGACCGCCGCATCAAGGAAACCGGACACGTCAACGCGTACTTTCCGTTGTTCATCCCGGAGAGCCTGCTCAAGAAAGAGGCAGCTCATGTCGAGGGGTTCGCGCCCGAGGTCGCTTGGGTGACTCATGGAGGCGACGAGCAGCTGGAAGAACGTCTCGTGGTCCGACCGACCTCAGAGGCGATCATCGGAACGATGTACTCGAAGTGGATCCAGTCATGGCGTGACCTTCCGCTCCTCATCAACCAGTGGGCGAATGTGGTGCGTTGGGAGAAGGTGACCCGGTTGTTTCTTCGTACGACGGAGTTTCTCTGGCAAGAAGGGCACACCGTTCATGAAACAGAGGAAGAAGCTCAGGAAGAAACGCTAAAGATGCTCGGAGTTTACCAAGACTTCACCGAGACGGAACTAGCGATGCCGGTGCTCAAAGGACTAAAAACCGAGAGCGAGAAATTCGCGGGTGCGCTGCGGACCTACTCGATTGAAGCGTTGATGGGCGACGGTCGAGCCTTGCAGGCCGGCACGTCTCACAACCTGGGCCAGAACTTTGCCAAAGTGTTCGATATTAGCTTCCAGGGCCGGGATAAGACCATGCAGTACGGGTGGCAAACATCGTGGGGGGTGACGACGCGACTCATTGGTGGACTCATCATGATTCATGGTGATGACAGCGGCCTGATCTTGCCGCCGCGTGTTGCGCCTTATCAGGTGGTGATGGTGCCAATTCCGCGCGGTGACTGGCGGGCGACGGTGCTACCGCACGCCGAGAGGATTAAAGGGGAACTCGAAGCGCTGGGCATACGGGTCACGCTTGACGATCGCGAGGAACATTCGCCCGGGTGGAAGTATGCTGAGTGGGAGCTGCGTGGCGTGCCATTGCGACTGGAAATCGGGCCACGCGACGTGAAAAGCGAGCAGGTGATGCTCGTTCGTCGCGACACCCGCGACAAGTTACCTGTTCCGATGGACGGGCTGGGTTCTTACATCGATGATCTGCTGAGAACAATTCAGAACGCGCTCTTTGAGAAGGCGGTTGCGTTTAGGGACGAGCACACACTGCGGACGACTGACCGTGCCGAGTTTAACGAGCATTTCGAGGGTCGCCCCGGGTATGTGGTCTCGCCGTGGTGCGGATCGGCGGATTGTGAAGCCGAGATCAAAACCGCCACTCAGGCCACCATCCGCAATCTTCCACTCGATCCAGCGCCTGCCTCTGGTAATTGCATCCAGTGCGGCAAGCTTGGTGAGGTGGATGCCTACTTTGCCAAGTCCTATTGAGAACGGCAACGATATCGGGAGGTTCTTGGTCCTGCGCTCTTTCCGAGACCACCACGATGTCCGGTCCACGGTGCTGCCCGCCGGACGAGCGCTTGGTGACTGGGGCCTCAAGACTGCGCAGCGCGTTCGTTATCTCGCCGTCCCGCCGGAGCGCACCGGGGATTTACACGCCAGATACGCCTTGTTCCTGACCAGCCTACCATCGCAGGATAAACTCGTTTGGGGGGATGTGGAGCTACTCGGTTGGCGGGGGATATAGACGACGGTGGTTCGTCGGGGCCTGTTGAAACGGTTCCGGTGGCGTTGGGTAGTCGACGGCAGGCACCTTCATGTCTGTCCGCTCGACGAAATTGAAGATGACGAGTATCCCTGGAACACCATTGTTGAAAGGACGGTCCGTTACGTCGACCCACAAACTTTTGAACTTTCCGGTTTGCCAGAAATGGGTGGCGTCTTCCAGAATCACCGGCACCGCGTCAGCATAACTTACCCACTCGTTGCGGCCGGGCATGTTGAGGTGTTTGGTTATTGAGGCCTGTCGGAGGTAGTTCAACGGTTCGTGGAATGGGCGATTCCTTTGAGTGGGGAAACGCAACTCGAGGAATCGAAGAACCGGAGGAGAGTCGGTCTCAGGTGGTTCGAGTTGGGTTCCGGCCACGACTGGGCAGCTCAACAGCAGCACAAGCAGCAGCGATGACGGCCTCACGATGTAGCTCCTTTGGGACTAACGTCGTTCCGTTCGTCTTCCGAGACGGCTGGACCCAGCGCTGGCGATGAACCCTTACGCGAAAAACGGCGTCCGGTTTGACAACCGGACGCCGCTCCGCTGAATCGCTGTGGTTGAATCCTTACTGCATGCGCACAACGAGGGCAGCGCGACGGTTCAGGCGCCGAGTTTCCTCGCGTGCGTTGTCGTGCATCGGGCGTTCTTCCCCGAAGGCGACGGTCTGCAGTCGGTTGGCGGCGATGCCGCGGCTGGTTAGGTAATCACGTACTGAACTGGCCCGACGTTCACCGAGTGCTTGGTTGTACTCGGAGGTGCCGATATTACAGGTGTGGCCCTCAAGCGTCAGGCTCAGCTCGGGATCATCGTTCATGGCCGCGATCGCCTCATCCAAAATTCTAGCGGCGCCAGGACGTAGCGTGAAACGGTCGAAGTCGAAGTGCACGTCCTCGAACGCATACTCCCTGGCCGGCGGCGGTGGTGGTGGCGG
>DQEK01000393.1:0-3370 GCA_003533545.1 Acidobacteriota bacterium
GAGGTCGCTGATGCGCCCGTACTGGTAGCGCGAGTCCAAGTAGTTACCTTCTTGGTCGAAGATTTCAAGGCGGTGGTTGCCACGATCCGCGACCCAGAGTCGGCCTTGAGCATCGAACTCCAAGGCGTGTGGCGTGCGGAACTGACCGTGATCCGTGCCGATCTCCCCCCACTCCGTGATGTACTCGCCGCTGGGGGAGTATTTGACGATACGGCCCGTCAGCCCAGCCTCGCGGGCCTCGGTCATCTGTGCATCCGTCGTTAAGTTCTGTCCGGTGTGGCCATCTGCCACAAAGATGTTCCCGTCGGGCGCGACGATCACGTCAATGGGCTGGTTGAGGTGGTCCGGCCCGTTCCCGGGCTGGCCAGCGACACCGAGGCTCAGCAGCAGCTCTCCGGTCGGGCTGAACTTGTGGACCTGGTGACCTTTGGTTCCCTCATCGTTTACGGCAAAATCCGTCACCCAAACGTTGCCCTCGCCGTCCGCGTAAATACCGTGAGGCGTCACGAAGACTCCAGCGCCAAAGTTAGCGAGGGTCTCCCCGGTGTTGCGGTCGAACTTGAAGATCGGGTCCACGGGGTTGCTGTCGCAATTGACGCCGGGTCCACCCGCTGAACCAGATCCGCAGCGCTCGTACCCCCAGACATGCCCGTCCGTTGGGTCGATATCGAGGCCGGCAGTGGAACCCCACTCCCGTCCCTCCGGCAGCGTCGCCCAACTCCCGATACGTTGCGAAGTCGGGTTGGGGAGTCCCTCTCCCGTGACCGGGTTAACCGCCGTGACCGGACTAATCTCGGCATTGGCCATGGGGGCCGGTGGCTCGGAATCCCCAGCGCACGCCGCGAGTGTCGCGGCGCTGACAAACACGAACATCAGGAGACGTAACAATGACATAAGTCCCTCCCAAGCGAGTTTCGACCGCACCACGGCACTCCCGCGGATGCCGGTCTCAATAACGAAGTGGGTTAGGAAACGCCTTTACGCCCCAACCCTCTGTTTTCCGCCGACGCGGATTGGAAATTGTCCGCTATCTGCCCCGTTCGTCCGAACGCGCGCCCGAAAGAATACCCTCCATTGAGTAATTCCCTTCATGGCAGGCGTACTCGTATAACGGTTGATCACTTCGCCGCATCGGAATCTCGGCGGTCCAAGGTGTTTCCCAGGTCTGCTCGTCCGTGACGGTGAAGGTATAAACCAGAGTTGCATCGTCCTGCCGCGTCAGACGTTCCACCAGTGTCATGGCTTCTGCCGTTCCGCGCCAACGGGTTTTGTCGGTAAAGTTCTGAGTCTCGATGACCAGCGTGTCACCCTCCCAGTGGCCGCGCGACTCACCAGTCCACGAACCGAGGCCTGTACGCGGGCTCCCGTTAATCGGAATGATGCGCGAGTCGTGAACCATTTCATTAAGAATCACCACATGGTCTTCGGTCTGGAACACCTGCATGTTCTGGTTGTAGCCACCAGGAGTCATCGGAGGCCCCGTGTTGAATCCCAGAATGCAACGGTCGAACGTGCTGCGATCGAGCCAGGAGTCAGCTGGATGTTCACGACGATAATCGCGTCGCTCCGCACCCCGGGCCTGCCCGGCCTCTGTCATCGCTGGGATCCGACCGTTCGGCGGATCAATGATCAGCGACGTGCGCCTCGTTCCTATAGTCCTTGTGCCTCGGTCCATCCAAAAATTGTTGTAGGCCCCAACGCTTCCTCCGGCCTCGGTTTTCCTGGCGTCAGCGAGCAGTAACCGCTCGTCTCGGGCTACCGCCTCTTGTTCGAGGTTCGCCGCCTCCTCCGCAGTCAGGAACTCCTGGTCACCCAAATCTTCGGGACGCTGCAGTGGCGTGATAGTGCGAAAGTCCCAGACTCCCTGAAGATCGGACGCACCCCACGCCGTGCGAGGCCCGTCCTGGGCCGAGACAGGCAACGACGCCAACAACATGACCGCCAACCCACCTAGTAAAGCGAAACATCGATGGCTCATTTGCACCCTCCGCGCGTCCGGACCCGCCAGAGCTGCTCCTGGACGGGAACAAACCCATACAGAACTGCTCGCCCCCGTGACCACCCCGACGACCGGTACGCGTAAGCGTAGCGGCAGACAACACGCCGGGTCAACGACAGTACCCAGTGACGCGATCGCACCGTCGACCGTGTGGTGTGGGAGCCGGGCAACCCTCAAAGTCGGCCCGACGATGTAGGGCTCGGAACCGAAACAATCAAGTGAGTTTCACTACTAACGTGCGGTTCTCACAGAGTCACGTCGAGAACGAGGACTCGGATTACAGTGTCCGAATCCGCACGTTCCGAAACTTCACGACGCCAGCGCCGTATTGCAATGCGATTGGTCCGTCCGAAAACTGTGTGTCTCGAACGTCGACCACTTGGGTGCCGTTGAGCGTCACCTGCAGCCGATCGCCACGTGCGGTAATCTCGTACGAATTCCACTGACCGCCTGCATTAATGACACTGCTGGGACTGGCGATGTGAACGATTCCGCCCGTACGATAGGTCTGGTCGGCACGGGTGTCGTAGATATTGACCTCGTACGAATTCCGGTCGTTAACACTTTGAGCATCCGCACACCGGATGAAAATGCCGCTATTGGCCGGCTCGTCGACCCAGAACTCGAGCGTTAACTCGAAATCACCATAGGACCGCGGCGTTACAAGAAATCCACTTCCGCTGTCGGCCTGCACGGCACCGTCCGCCAGCTCCCAGTTAGCGTCACCGATCGGATTCCAACCGTCGAGCGTCGACCCATCGAAGAGCGTGGTCCACCCGCTTTGCGCAGAAAGCCCGGCGGTATACGCAGCAATGATCCCAACGACAACAAGTGACAGTAGGGTGCGAAGTGCGCGTCTCATATTGAACTCCCTTTGACCTCGCCGCGACGCTCGACACGCCGCGGGCTCTGTTTCGGAAACGGCCCCTGGCCGCCACAGCATTATGGCTGGGACGTGTCAGCCAGCTCTTCCATCCTGGCCCCAGTCAACAAATTCAGCATGCCGTAATTCCCCTCGTGACACGCGTATTCAAACATCGGCGCCGCGCCTCGCTTCATCGGCAACGCTGCAGTAAACGGACGCTCAAAACTGGACGGGTCGTTCACCGTGAACTCATAGAGCAACGTGTCGTCATCCACACGACGAAACCGCTCCGTCAAATGTAATGTCACGCCACTTCCCACCGACGACCGTACCGACGGGCTGAAGCTCGCCGTCTGATCGGTAAAGTTGGCCGTCTCGACCACGAGGGTGTCCCCCTCCCAGCGCCCACGCGAACTGCCCATCCACTGACGCATCCCCTCGGATAGCTGACTACGTCCGTCGAGCGGCACGATACGGGCGTCGTGAACCATCTCGTTGAGGATCAC
>DQEK01000393.1:3712-4009 GCA_003533545.1 Acidobacteriota bacterium
TGGTCAGCCGTCTGAAAAATCTGAAGATTCTGGTTGTAGCCGCCCGGCACAACAGGCGGACCAGTGTTGAACCCCAGTAAGCATCGCTCGGCCAATCCGCGGTCCTCAGGACCATCCGAACCAACCCCTCCGACACGAAACCGGATAGGACGTTGCGACACGCCATCCTCTGTCGCCTGACGACTCACCCCCGCGGGCACTTCTGGGAGACGCCCGTTGGACGGGTCGACAAGGAGCGAAGTCCGTCCATCGTCGACAACACCGGCGCCACGATCGAACCAGTAGTTGTTATACCCG
>DQEK01000393.1:4319-4823 GCA_003533545.1 Acidobacteriota bacterium
TCGAACCAGTAGTTGTTATACCCGCCCACGTTCCCACCCACCGGGAGCGGCTCCGTCCTCACCTCGCTCGGCTGGTCAGCGTCAATCGCCGCCTGCCGTGCGTTCTCTTCGATCTCCGCGATTTCCTCTGGCGTTAATTGCGACTGTGCGGCTCGATCGTCAGGCCGCTGCAGCGGGGTCAACGTTCTGAAATCCCACACTCCCTGGAGATCCGGTTTGCCGTCAGGCAGCCGTGAGCCCTGAGCGCACACCAGCTGCGGCACTCCGAGAACAAACGCGAACAAAGATGCGTACACGACCGACCCTGGGAATTTCATTGCGAGCTCCTCCTGAAGAATCAGACTGGAATTCTAGCAGGTTCCAGTCCACCTACAGACCCAGATCGAGCGCGAGAACATTGTGCCGGTCCCGCAAATACAAGGTGCTCCCGACCAATGTGGGCGGCGTCCAGGCATTCGCCGTCAAGACGTCCGCCCGGGCCAGCACTTCAAGTCCGTGTTCACT
>DQEK01000011.1:0-148 GCA_003533545.1 Acidobacteriota bacterium
TAAGGGCGTGCTGAAAGTGATGTCGAAGATGGGAATCTCCTCCCTTCAGGGCTACCGGGGCGCACAAATCTTCGAAGCGATAGGGTTGAACAAAGACTTTGTCGACCGCTACTTCACCTCGACGGCATCACGCGTTGGCGGGATCGGC
>DQEK01000011.1:490-17192 GCA_003533545.1 Acidobacteriota bacterium
TCGATACCGTTGCAGCCGAAGTGCAGAAGCGCCACCAGCTAGCGTTTCCGACCCGCGGAGATGAGGACGCCGAACTTGACAGTGGCGGCGAATACCAGTGGCGACGCGACGGCGAATACCACCTCTTCAACCCAGATACAGTGTTCAAACTTCAGCATGCCACCCGGAGCGGCCAGTACGAGGTTTATCGGGAGTACGCAAACCTCGTTAATGAACAGAGCCGAAAACGCGCGACTCTTCGCGGGCTGTTCAAGTTTTCGGCCAACGAGAGCACCGTCGAGATCGATGACGTGGAATCGGCCGATTCGATCCTGGCCCGGTTCTCCACCGGGGCAATGTCCTATGGGTCCATCAGCGCGGAAGCTCACGAAACCCTAGCCATCGCCATGAACCGACTCGGTGGCAAGTCCAACACAGGCGAGGGTGGGGAAGACCCGGCACGCTACACACCGGACGCCAACGGCGACCTGCGACGTAGCGCCATTAAACAGGTTGCCTCGGGCCGATTCGGCGTCACCAGTGAGTATCTGACGAACGCTGATGACCTTCAGATCAAGATGGCGCAGGGCGCGAAACCCGGTGAGGGTGGCCAGTTGCCAGGGTTTAAGGTGTACCCGTGGATCGCTGAAGTGCGGTACTCAACGCCGGGGGTTCCACTGATCTCCCCACCGCCGCATCATGATATCTACTCCATCGAGGACCTCGCACAGCTGATCCACGACCTGAAAAACGCGAACCCTCGTGCACGAGTCCATGTCAAGTTAGTGGCCGAGGTGGGCGTAGGAACGGTCGCCGCCGGCGTGGCCAAAGCCCATTCCGACGTCGTGCTCATTTCCGGCCACGACGGGGGAACGGGCGCCTCTCCGCTCACTAGCCTCAAACACGCCGGAGTGCCCTGGGAACTTGGCTTGGCCGAAACCCAACAGGTCCTGGTCATGAACCAGCTACGGGACCGGATTGTGGTGCAGGCGGATGGTCAGATGAAAACGGGCCGCGATGTCGTCATCGCGGCGCTACTCGGGGCCGAGGAGTACGGGTTCTCCACCGCCCCGCTCGTGGTCTCCGGATGCATCATGATGCGAGTCTGCCACCTGGACACTTGCCCCGTGGGCATCGCGACCCAGAATCCTAAACTCCGACAACATTTCACCGGGCAGCCCGAGTTTGTAGAAAACTATTTCCGCTTCGTCGCCGAAGAAGTGCGTGAACTGATGGCGAATCTCGGCTTCCGCACCATGGATGACATGATCGGTCGAGTCGACCGTTTGGATACCACTAAGGCGGTCGACCATTGGAAAGCCAAAGGTCTCGATCTGTCCCAGATCCTCCACAATCCGGACATGCCGGACACAGTAGGACGCCGAGCGACGGCCGCTCAAGACCATGGGCTCGATAAGGCGCTGGACAACGCGCTAATAGCGCGATGTGAACCCGCCATCGAGGATAAGACGCCGGTTTCGTTCGAGCTCCCGATTCGCAACGTAAACCGCACGGTTGGCACGATGCTTGGGTCAGAAATTACTCGGCGCTGGGGACGCGACGGCCTGCCCGATGGAACCATCGATATCCGGTTCTCTGGCACAGCGGGGCAAAGCTTCGGCGCGTTCCTTCCGCCGGGAGTCACCCTGACAATTGAAGGAGACGCGAACGACTACTTTGGCAAGGGACTATCGGGTGGTCGACTCGCGGTGTTTCCGCCACGAGCTTCCACCTTCCCCGCCGAAGAGAACATCATCATCGGTAACGTAGCACTCTACGGGGGCACCGCAGGCGAGGCCTTCGTGCACGGAATCGCCGGCGAACGGTTCTGCGTGCGCAACAGTGGCGTGCACGCGGTGGTCGAAGGTGTCGGAGACCACGGGTGTGAGTACATGACCGGCGGGCGAGTCGTCATTCTGGGAAACACGGGACGTAACTTTGGGGCCGGTATGAGTGGGGGCATCGCCTATGTGCTCGACCGAGAGCAACAATTCGCCGCCCGCTGCAACCTTGGCATGGTCGAGCTCGAAGAGATGGACGACGAGGACGCTGCCTTCGTTCACGGACTCGTCGCCAAGCACGTTGAGTACACGGAAAGTCAACGAGGACGGCAAGCGATCGACAGCTGGCAAGATTTCCTCGGGAACTTCGTTAAGGTAATGCCACGCGACTACAAACGCGTCTTGCTGGCCGAGGCGCAAGCACGGGCTGAATCACGAGAACCGGGGTTCGCGGAATTGGTCGGCGCCGCCGCAGATTGACCTGTCGGAACGCGTCCTCCCCCGGGTCGGTGTTGATTTGCTCGGTTGTGACCGCTAGATTGAACGGCTCACGCTACAACGGTTAGATCTCCAGGAGGGATGTTTGCTGCGGTGAGGTCGACCAACAGAGACCCATGGGTAAATTGAAGGGATTCATTGAGATCGATCGGCAGAAACCGCCGTCACGTCCCGTCGAGGAACGTCTCCGCGACTGGCGGGAGGTCTATCTCCCCTATGCCACCGAGGACCTGCGGGCGCAGGGCGCCCGTTGCATGGACTGCGGTATCCCGTTCTGCCACCAAGGATGCCCACTGGGCAACCTAATCCCAGACTGGAACGACCTGGTCTACCGCGACAAGTGGCAGGTTGCGATCGACCGACTCCACAAGACCAACAACTTTCCAGAGTGGACAGGCCGACTCTGCCCGGCACCGTGCGAAGGGTCCTGCGTGTTGGCAATCGACCGAGACCCAGTGACCATCAAGTCCGTAGAACTCGCCATTGTGGAGCGGGCGTTCGACGAAGGCTGGATTCGCCCAAAACCACCCAACACCAGAACCGGGAAACGAGTCGCAGTGATCGGATCTGGCCCGGCTGGACTAGCCGCAGCCGACCAACTCAATCGCGCCGGACACGAAGTTACGGTGTTCGAACGGTCAAATCGCATCGGCGGGTTGCTGAGATACGGCATTCCGGAATTCAAGATGGAAAAGCGGTTCCTGAACCGCCGCCTTGAAATCCTCGAAGCGGAGGGCGTAACGTTTCAGGCTAGCACCGATGTCGGAGTAACGATTCCGGCCGAGACGGTGCGTCGTGAGTTCGACGCAATCTTGCTCGCAGGAGGCGCCGGGTGCCCTCGCGACCTCAAAGTGCCGGGACGAGAACTCCAAGGCATCCACTTCGCGATGGATTTCTTGACTCTCCAAAACCGTCGGTGCGAAGGCGACCTAGTCGGGGACGACGAGTTCATCAGCGCCGACGGCAAGCATGTGGTGATCATTGGCGGCGGCGACACCGGTGCGGATTGCTTGGGCACGGTCCATCGACAGGGCGCGCAGTCGGTCTATCAACTCGAGCTGCTGCCGGAACCGCCGGCACGACGTGGAGAGACGAATCCGTGGCCCGAATGGCCTCACATCTTCCGCGTAACGAGCGCCCACGAAGAAGGTGGTGAACGCGTGTATTCGGTCTCCACGGAACGATTCAGTGGCGACCTGTCCGGACAGGTGACTACCTTGCACGCCAGCAAGGTGGAAATGACTTTAGGCAACGGACGCCCTTCGTTCACCCCTGTGCCGAATAGCGAATTCGAACTTCAGGCTGATTTGGTACTGCTCGCCATGGGGTTCGTCGGCCCAAAACGCGAGGGCCTTCTCGACCAACTCGGAGTCGACCTCACAAACCGCGGAAACGTCTCGCGTGACAAAAATTGGATGACGAGCATCAACGGGGTCTTCACCGCCGGCGACATGCAGCGTGGTCAATCCCTAATCGTATGGGCGATCGCGGAGGGACGAAGCGCAGCCGCCGGGATCGACCACTACCTGATGGGAGAATCACGTCTGCCGATGCCACTGCCGTAGTGAGCTAGTGGGCGGCCCGAGCTGGACCCAGTCGACTGTCCACGCACGATCGTCGTTTTACCGAGAGGAATCGACATTCCCGTGCCTAGAGAACGCGCACTGTCGCAAGACGCCGCCCGACTGGCCACGTTGAGTGAAGTCAACGAAGCGCTCGCCGGTGGATCCAGCCTTCGGGCCGCCCTCCAACGGGTTTTGCAACTGCTCGATCGGCGCGACAGTGTCGTATGCGGTTCGATCACACTGCTAAACCCAGATACAGGATTGTTGCACGTCGAAGCCGCCGAGGGACTCACGCCGGAAGGCCGGTCAGCTCGTTACAAAGTCGGCGAAGGGGTTACTGGACGGGTGGTCGAAAGTGGCAAACCCGTCATCGTGCCCAGAGCCAGCAAGGAGCCGATGTTTCTCAACCGGGCGAGGCGCAAGAACCTCGAGCAGCGCGATATCAGTTTTATCTGCGCCCCGATCAAACCCCGAAAAGAAAAAAAGTCGGTCGGCGCGATCAGCATTGACTTGCCGTTCGAGAAGGGTCGCGACTACCAAGGCTACGTCCGATTTCTCGACGTCGTAACCTCGATGATCGCCCAGGCTATCCGGGTTAGTCACCTGGTCGACGCCGAGCGTCAGCGACTCGTTGACGAGAACGTCCACCTCCGAGACGAACTCAAACAGCGTTACGACTTCGCCAACATCGTGGGTACCAGCCGCCCTATGCGAGAGGTCTACGCCCAGGTCAACCAAGTCGCCGGCGCCAACACGACCGTTCTTGTGCGAGGGGAATCCGGCACCGGGAAGGAACTGATCGCCCACGCGATCCACTACAACTCAAGACGAGCCAAAAAACCGTTCGTCAAGGTGAGCTGCGCGGCTCTGCCGGACTCCCTCATCGAATCAGAACTGTTCGGCTACGAGAAGGGCGCCTTCACCGGCGCACAGAACCGCAAGAAAGGCCGCTTTGAATTAGCCGAGGGTGGCACGTTGTTCCTAGACGAAATCGGTGACCTCAATGCCTCGACGCAGATCAAGCTGTTGCGAGTCCTGCAGGAGCGAGAATTCGAGCGGCTTGGCGGCACGCAGCCAGTTAAAGTCGATGTTCGCCTGCTCGCCGCTACCAACTCAGACGTCGAGGGGGCAATGGCAGCTGGTACATTCCGCGAGGACCTGCACTATCGCCTAAACGTCTTCACCATCTTCGTCCCGCCGCTCAGGGAACGGAAGACCGACGTATTGCTTCTAGCTGATCACTTTCTCGAACGCTACGCAGTCGAACATGGCAAACCCGTTAAGCGAATCTCGACGCCAGCGATCGACATGTTGATGTCATACCACTGGCCAGGCAACGTTCGCGAACTCGAGAACGCGCTCGAGCGAGCAGTGCTTATCTGCGACGGCAACGTCATTCACGCTCACGACCTTCCACCTTCGCTGCAAACTGGCGAAACTTCCGGCACCGTCATGAGCCTTTCATTCGCCGAAGCTGTAGAAGCGTACGAGAAGGATCTAATCGAAGACGCTCTCAAGACGACCCGCGGCAACCGCGTTAAGGCGGCGATGCTGCTGCAATCGACCGAGCGAATCATCAGTTACAAGGTCAAGAAGTACGAAATAGATACTGGCCGTTATCGGAATTAGGTGCTTGGCCTCCGTTCGATCCACATGAACGTCGGATCTACTTCCCCGGTACCACAATGTCGTCGGTCGCGATGCGTGATTCGCCTTGCCCTAGCTCGGAATTTATCCCGTGATCACAGGCTCAAACGACTGCCACCGCCGCCGACAAGTCCTGGCACGCTCTTTGCGACCCTCTAACGCGTCGATCCTAATTCGCTTAGACGGCCGGTCGCAGTCGAACGCCATTGGAGAAACCGTAAACCGGCAGAACGGCACCTGCCGGCAGCGACGAGGAGGGTCAGATGAAATTAGTCAGCGCTATCATAAAACCCCACGTGCTCGACGATGTTCGGGATCAACTAGCCAAAGCTGGTGTGCAGGGCCTCACCGTAACCGAAGTCAAGGGATTCGGTCGTCAAAAAGGCCACACGGAGATCTACCGAGGAGCCGAATACACGGTCGATTTCGTCCCGAAGATGAAGGTCGAGACAGTGGTCAGTGACCAGCTGGTCGAAGCAACCACCGATGCAATCACTAAAGCAGCCCGCACCGGATCGATAGGGGACGGGAAAGTCTTCGTCAGCGAGGTCATGCAAGCGGTCCGGATCAGAACCGGCGAGATCGGCGACGAAGCGCTGTAGGTCCACCGCGCACACGTGAGAAGCCCACGTGAACGTAATCTAGTGCCTGGAATCAGAGGAACCAAACCGATGACAACCCTCAGACGTAAGCCCGTGGTTCCACTCGCAGCCACAGTCCTCGTGCTCGGGCTGCCCCGCCTGGCGGCCGCTCAAGGTGAACTGAACACCGGAGACACCGCTTGGATGCTTACCTCAAGCGCGCTCGTTCTCTTCATGACCATTCCCGGCCTGTCGCTTTTCTATGCCGGACTGGTACGCGCCAAGAATGTGTTGTCGGTGATGATGCAGTGCTTCGCGATCACCTGCATGGTGACCGTCCTGTGGACAGTTTACGCCTATGGGTTGGTGTTCGGTGACGGCGGAAGCCTGAACGGCTTTATCGGTTTCGGTAAGTTTTTTCTCGCGGACATTGAGGTGGGCACCGTCTCGGGCACCATACCCGAATCGGTCTTCCAGATGTTCCAGCTCACGTTCGCCATTATCACGCCAGCACTTATGGTTGGGGCATTCGCGGAGCGTATGAAATTTTCAGCCATGATGGTCTTCATGGCACTCTGGGTGACCATCGTTTACGCCCCCGTGGCCCACTGGGTCTGGGGTGGTGGCTTCCTCCAGGACATGGGGGTGATCGATTTCGCAGGCGGTATCGTCGTGCACATCAGCGCCGGCATCGCGGCGCTAGTACTCTGCATTATGCTCGGCAAGCGTAGCGGATATCCCACTACCTCAATGGCGCCTAACAGCCTAGTACTCACCGTCGTCGGCACCTCGATGCTGTGGGTCGGCTGGTTTGGTTTCAACGCGGGCAGTGCCGGCGCGGCCGATGGAACGGCGGGTATGGCAATGGCCGTGACGCACATCTCTGCCGCGATCGCCGGATTAACCTGGATGCTCTGGGAGTGGTCCAATTACGGCAAACCGAGCGTGCTGGGAATCGCCACTGGCACGATTGCAGGGCTGGCCGCGATCACTCCGGCGTCCGGCTCCGTCGGCCCCGTCGGCGCGATAGTGATCGGCTTCACCGCGGGCGCGACGTGCTACTGGGGCGCGAACCGACTAAAACGCCTGTTCGGGTATGACGACTCGCTAGACGTGTTCGGCGTCCACGGCATCGGAGGCATCGTGGGGGTACTTCTAACCGGGGCGTTCGCCTCCGACGCGCTGGGCGGCTCGATGGAAAACCTGGACATCGGCAACCAACTTCGACTGCAGGCGGTGGGGATTGCTGTCACCGTGGTGTACTCCGGTGTATTGACATTCGTCCTTGTGAAGGTGGTCGACGGCATGATTGGCATCCGCGTGACCGCTGAGGAGGAGAGCACCGGCCTGGACCTCGCCCTTCACGACGAACGAGGTTTCAACCTTTAGAGAACTGGAAACGAAGCACTTTTACTCCGCTCGCTTTCAGAAAAAGAGCTGCGATGGGAACTCGCCGCCACGTCGCTACGGCCTCCGAATTCCCGACACTCGGTAACATTATCGCTGAGTGCGTTCGGACCCTAACGTGTCAGCAAGCATGGCGCCGCCCTTAGCCGACGCTCAGGGACGCCTTGCACCACAGTGGGTGGGAGCCCGGCGGCGACATGCGTTTCCTCGCTTCTCATACTCAGAAACGAGACCCAGTGATCAATGGTTTGGACAACAAATTCCAACTGGCCGACTTGCCTGCTCTCAGTCTTCGCTACAAAACGCCAAACCCCGACGAACAACGGTCATCAAAAACTTACCTCCGGCATGGGCATCGGACGCGGAGTTCCGTCGTCCCTGATGTTACCGAACCTCTGGTAAGATGACCCGTTCATTCGGACGGGTAACGGCCTGGAGACACACACGTTGCAGGTGGAACGGCGAAACGTCCCTTGCCACCGACGCCGGCTTCGGTCACGCCAACTCCCTCCGCTGCAGCGTACCCAGTCGGCGGATGCACCCGCGTTTGTTAGCTGTGAGGTCGGTAGTGGCGCCCATTTGATCCCGCTGGACAACGCGCCGAAGACATTCGGTGGGAACGAGAAGGTCCAGGGCGTTGGTTTCACCGGTTCAGTGCTAGGTAGCCGAAACCTATCCGCCCACCGCGCTCAGCTTAGACGCCCCGGCGGCGAGTCATAGAGTTTCCCGGAGCCATGACCACGGACCACGTAGCTCAACCGACATCGGCCGGGAAACCCTCCCTCAACCAAGCCCTCCAGGTCGCGCGGGACGCCTACCGCAAGGAGGTCCGATTAGCACGGGGAGGAGCCCGCGCGGCGTCTGCGTTCACTGGCCTTGTCGATGAACTATTAGCGCGAATGCACGGCGACGCCGCCGATCAGACTGACACTCCGGTTGCGTTGATCGCGGTCGGCGGCTACGGACGACAACATTTGTGTCTCCATTCTGATATCGATCTACTGGTCCTCTTCGACGGCTCAATTGACACGGCTGAGGAACGGTTCGTGAAGTCGTTACTTCATCCGCTCTGGGACCTTGGGTTCGAGGTCGGACAACAGGTGCGCCAACTCTCAGAGTTCACGCAGGCCGACACGGATAACCCGGAGTTTCTGGTGTCCCTCGTTGATTCCCGCTTCTTGTCAGGAGATGAGGAGGTCTTTCGTCGTTTCGACACCCTGGTACACAGTCCACAATCGGTCTGGCGTCAACCCACCATCACGGCACTCTTGAGTCTGCTGTCTGACCGTCACCGACAATACAATGCCACAATCTACCAGCTTGAACCGGACATCAAGGAAGCCCCTGGCGCTCTACGGGACGTGGCTGCTATTCGATCGTTGGTCGCACTGATCCAGCCAGACGGCACCCGCAGCGTCCCAACGGCTTCGGGCCGACTCGATGAGGCACTTGATGAGGCCGAGGAGTTCTTTCTACGAATCCGGTCTATCGTGCATCTGGAAAATGGACGCAACCTCAACGGCCTCAGCTTCGACCATCAGGAAGCGGTGGCGGAACGGTTCGGCTCACCCGGCGTAGCGGTGGGCAACAAGGTCGAGGCGCTAATGAGCGTCTATTTTCACCACGCCCGCATTGTCGGAAGAATCCTGGATTCAGCCCTGAGTCAAGCCGACCCATCGGCCTCCGTCCGACCGGAACCGGTCGGCGACAATCTCCGCCGAAGTGGCGAAGGCGTCAGTTTCGTCGACACCGTCAGGGCATCACTTCAACCGAAAACCTGGCTCGGTGTTTTTCAGGTGGCTATCGACAGCGACTGCCCGGTGTCTCCGGAAACCCTCGCATTCATTGAACGACACGGTGACCGTTACACACCAGACGACTTTTTCCCGGGAACAACCGAGCGAGACCAATTCCTGCGCTTCCTGACGCCGAAACCTGGCTTGTACGAGCGGCTGTCAGAGATGCACGAGAACGGGTTGCTTGGACGAATGTTTCCGGAGTTTCGCAAGATCTACTGCCGAGTAATTCGCGACTTCTACCACAAATACACCGTCGACGAACACACACTCCTGACGATCCGGAACCTGTCGACGTTGGCTGGGCCGGACTCCACAGCCCGTCAACGGTTCTCGAATATCCTCGGAGAACTGGATGAACCAGAGCTGATAGTGTTCGCCCTGTTGTTTCACGACGTGGGTAAATGGACAAACAAGAACCACGCGGAAGAAAGCGTACGAATGGTCAGCGCGCCGCTGCGACGTCTACGCATCGCCCCTGAGGCGATCCGGACCGTCGAGTTTTTGATCCGGCACCACCTGGAAATGTCAGTGGCCGCCTTCAGGCGAGATAGTGAGGACCCAGAAGTCGCTCGACAGTTCGCCCGTCTCGTCGGAACTGAAGACCGGCTCAAGATGCTATGTCTGCTAACCCTAGCGGACGTGCAAGCGGTAAGCCCTGAAACGTTGACGCCATGGAAGGAAGAATTGCTGTGGCGTCTGTACGTCGACACCTACAACCACCTGACGCTCGGATACGGCGACGAGGTGATTGCCACCGCCCGGTCGAACATGTCAGGCCTGCGCGCGCATCGGCCGCCGGAGATTTCTGAACACCAGGTTGCGGAGTTCCTCGAAGGATTGCCTCAGCGTTATCTGCGACTCGTCGAACCGCGAACGGTCTATGACCACATACTCTTATCACGCGACCTTGAGTCGGACGAACTGAGGACGACGCTCAAAAAGCACGAGGATGTCTGGGAACTCAGCGTTGTAACAAAGGACCGACCAAGAATATTCTCGAATATCTGCGGTGTACTGTCCTATTTCGGCATGGACATCCTCCGCGGACAGGCCATGAGCAACAACCAGAACGTGGTGCTCGATCTGTTTCGGTTCGTAGATGCCGACCGCTTCCTCGCCCTCAACGAGACCGGGCAATCTGAGTTGACCAGACTATTGCAAGACGTGGCAACAGGGACCGCCGACCTGGCCTCTACGTTGAAGGGACGCGAAGAAGCTGGTCGCGTGAAACGCGACCGGATGCGGGTCCGGAGCCTAGTCCACTTTGACCACCACTACTCAGACCGCTACACCGTACTTGAGGTTAGTGCCGCTAATCAGTGGGGACTGCTCTATCGTATCAGTCGTGCAATTTCAGCATACAGCTGCGATATTGAGCTCGTATTGATATCAACTGAAGGCAACCGAGCGATTGACGTGTTTCATTTAACTCGCGACGGGGAAAAGCTCTCACTAAGTATGGAGGAGGATCTACGACGAGATCTCTCGCAGGTGATCAGTACGGCGGACGGGTCCCCCCATTGAGACAACCGACGGCAAACACTCCACAACGAGATTTCTGAGACAAGCAAACACCACTGTAGAGGTATAGGGAGGAACATGAAAATGCCTAGTAAATTGGAGTACATCTGGCTGGACGGCTGCACGCCAACCCAGAAGCTTCGCTCGAAGACGCGTGTCGAAAAAGACTTTGGCGGCACGTTAGAAGAGTGCCCTATGTGGTCGTTCGACGGTAGTTCGACCGAACAGGCGGCCGGCGACGACTCCGACTGCTTACTGAAGCCGGTTGCGATTTTTCCGGACCCGGACCGCAAAGACGGCTACCTGGTCATGACCGAGGTGTTGAACGCGGACGGAACTCCCCACGCATCAAACGGTCGCGCTACGATCGATGATGATGATGACGACTTCTGGTTCGGATTCGAGCAGGAATACTTTCTATGGGACACGAACACTGACCTACCCCCTGGCTTTCCTCCTGGGGGCTATCCAGGACCCCAAGGACCGTACTACTGTTCTGTGGGTGCAAAAAACGCCTACGGTCGGCCCTGCGTCGACGAGCACCTCGACGCGTGCCTAGCCGCCGGGATCAACGTCGAAGGCATCAATGCCGAAGTGGCGTCAGGCCAATGGGAGTTTCAAGTCTTCGGTAAAGGTGCCAAGCGTGCCGGTGACGAGACCTGGGTCGCACGCTATATCCTAGAACGCACTGGAGAGAAGTACGACTACGCGATCGAGTTGCATCCGAAGCCTCTCGGAGACACCGACTGGAACGGCTCAGGCATGCACGCTAATTTCTCCAACGGGTTGATGCGCAGTTGCGGCGAGGAAGAAACATTCAACAAGATCTGCGAGGCCTTCAAGAAGCAAATTCCTCGGCATATCGAGGTCTACGGCGCTCACAACGAACTACGACTGACCGGTGCCCATGAAACCGAGCGACTCGACTCGTTCAGCTACGGTCTGTCTGACCGCGGTGCATCGATTCGGATTCCTGTTGGAACGAAAGACAACGGCTGGAAAGGACGTCTTGAGGATCGTCGCCCCGCGTCGAACGCCGACCCTTACAAGGTCGCTTCGGCCATCATCAAGACAGTGAAGGAATCTGGCATCTAGGCGAACAGCGGCCCTGATGAGCAAGGCGCGAGTAGGCCCTCTCAAGAGTCATGGAGGGCCTGCTCGGTTTCTTGTGCGTCGAAAAGAAGTCGAACCAGAAACACGGAACGCGCCTGGTCTATATCGGTCCGACCTGCTACTTGCCCTAGGAATGCCCCAGTACTCGGTGCGGAACGTAGCACTCTTCGAGAAATTTGCACTCGTCGTCGTCTAGCGCGATGTCGAGTGCGACTACGAGTTGATCGAGCTGTTCAAGTTTCGACACACCGACGATCGGTGCGGTAACAGCCTCCTGCCTTACGAGCCAGGCGAGAGCGATCTGGGCCGGCGTCACCGCGCGGCGCCCAGCGAGCGCCTTGACTCGGTCGACAATGTCGAAGTCGCTCTCTGTGAAATAAAGCTGCCGTGCGAAGTCGTCACTCTTGTCGCGGTTGGTCATCTCGCCCACCTCAGTGGGCCGTTTCCGCGTGCCAGCCAGGAAGCCGCGGGCCAGGGGACTCCAAGGAATGACACCGACGCCCTCCGTCCGACACAACGGCAGCATCTCGCGCTCTTCCTCACGATAGACGAGGTTGTAGTGGTTCTGCATCGTCACGAAGCGGGCCCACCCGTGTCGATCGGCGGTATACAACGCCCTAGCGAACTGCCAGGCGTACATGCTAGAGGCACCCAAGTACCGCACCTTCCCCGCGCGCACAAGGTCGTTCAGTGCGTCAAGAGTCTCTTCAAGAGGAGTATCCGAATCGAAGCGGTGGATCTGATAGAGGTCCACATGGTCCATTCCGAGTCGGCGCAGTGAACCATCGATGGCCTCAAAAAGGTGCTTCCGAGACAAACCGCGATCGTTCGGTCCCTCGCCGAGCGGAAAATAAACTTTGGTAGCGATGACGACTTGGTCGCGACGAGTCATGTCTCGGACGGCGCGGCCGAGAACCTCCTCGCTCACTCCGACCGAGTACATATCCGCGGTATCAAAAAAATTTATGCCGTGGTCCAGAGCGCGTTTGAAAAAGCGTCGCCCGTCCTCTTCCGGTAGCACCCAGTCGCGCCAACTCGGCGACCCGTACGTCATCATCCCCAGACACAGTCGTGAGACTTTGAGACCGGTGCCTCCAAGTGAAACGTAGTTCATAGAGAATCGGAAGCCAGGCGCTGGGCGGTGACTCGCTAGTGGCAGTGTCCGTGCTCAATGGACCAAATCTGCCCGGGTGGGCAATTCGCGTCGCCGATCACCGGGGTCGACACGTTAAAGCTCATCAACAACGCGGCCAGCGCGGCAAGGCCCACGCCAACGATCACAACCCAGACCACTGGACTCACCGCGTGTTCCTTGCGCTCGCAACACTGTTTGTATTTCTTGCCGCTACCACAGGGACAGGAATCGTTACGCCCTACTTTGCCACCGCCCACCGCGTGACCTCCTCCTATTCGACTGCCTGGCGCCGCAGTCTCAACCCCAAACCTCGCCTAGGGAAGAGAGAGACCGACCGGAGCCTCACCACCGCTCGAAAACAGTTCCCAAAAAGAGCCAGTATACTTCACGGAGATGGAGTCACCGTCCCACGACGACCGCCCGTCAGCGACCATGATTAACGACGCGCAGCGCCCTTGGTCCCCTTGGTTTCTTCCCCGGCTCCGTCGCAGGAGCACCTACACTCATTAACCTCGGAACGTTGAGCAATTTTCCCAACCAGAGCCTGTCCTGTAACTTCGACCGTGTGTTCCAATGACGAATCAAACATCATTCATCTTCGACACCGAACTGCATCTCGTCGTGCTGACCGGCGTCAGCGTGACTACGCTGGTAGGTTTACGCGCCGAATTGCACAACGTGCCCACCTCGTCAATTTTTTTGCACACGCATCGCGAGTATCTGGCCCACGATTTCCAACGCTCGAATCACGCTAATGATTTTGCTCGTTGGGTTTCGACCGCCCTCCACGAAGAAGCGCTCGCCGAGAAGCTGGCAGCCATCGATCTGCTTGCTTTCACGACCATGGAGAGCCTTCGAGAGGCCTTGATAAACACAGTCGACGAGTACCTCAGTGCACTGGACCGACCGAGCCCGGAATGCCGCGCCGAAGAGGCCTTCCACTTCTGTCAGTCACGTAATTTTGTGCTTCCCACTGGCCTAGTCGCGAAAAGCGTCAATGACTTCTTCGAGAAAATGAAAAAGTTGTCGAGCGCGTCACTTTACTTCCACTTCTTCGAGGCCCGACTACGACTGGGACACCGAACCAACGACTTCTCTCGCTGGCTCGCAGATCAGGGGCGAAGGGATCTTGCCGACGCCATCGACGGGCTAAATCCATACACTCGCACACTCGACGAGCTACGTGAGGACATCGTGCAAATCGGCATCGGAGCCCAGGGGAAGGCATGAAAGAACATGTTGAGGACTACCGGCCGATTGTCGGGGCACAGGTAATCGACGAGCTGCTGCTACTTGCTGACCGCGTGCGTCACCGCAGTCTACAACACATTAATTCCACTTCTGTTGGGGGTGGGGTCGCAGAGATTCTGAGTCGCATGGTCCCACTCCTTCGGGACCTCGGGATTGATACCCGATGGGACGTTATCAAGGGCAATCAGGCTTTCTTCGCGGTAACGAAAGCGTTTCACAACGCTTTGCACGGTGGGGACGAAACTATCAACAAGGAGATGATCCAGGTTTTCCGCGATACCACCGAAATAAACCTGCAGGATTTCGACACGTTTGGCGACGTGGTCATGGTGCACGATCCCCAACCGGTCGGTCTAATCACACGAAGATCCGTGGTAGGCGGACGATGGCTTTGGCGGTGTCATATCGACATATCGACACCCGATCCTCGAATCTGGGAATTTCTCCGACAATTCGTTTCGCAGTACGACGGCTCGGTTTTCTCGATGCCTGATTTCGCCCAGCGGTTGTCGATACCACAATTCATGGTTCCGCCGTCAATCGACCCGCTGTCAGAAAAGAACCGGGAGCTTTCTGACGCTGAGGTGCAAGCGGTGGTGGAGCGTTACGAACTGGATCCAGAGCGCCCGATCCTCACTCAGATCTCGCGTTTCGACCGGCTTAAAGACCCGCTTGGAGTAATACAGGCCTACCGACTCGTCCGACGGCATCACGACTGCCAATTGCTCCTCGCGGGCGGGGGCGCCACTGACGATCCGGAAGGGCAAGAGGTATTACAAGAGGTCAGAGAAGCGGCCGGAGACGACCAGGATATTCACGTGCTCGAGTTACCTCCGTTTAGCGATTTCGACATCAACGCTCTCGTGCGAGGGTCCACGGTCGTGATACAGAAATCGATCAAGGAAGGATTCGGGCTAACCGTGGCGGAAGCGCTCTGGAAGCGCAAACCGGTAATCGGGGGAGCGGTCGGTGGTATCAAGCTGCAGTTGTTGAACGGAGTGACCGGTTTCTTGGTCCATTCGCCAGAAGGGGCGGCCAATCGCATCACCGAACTCCTGGCGAACCGCGAGCTGCGACAGGCGATTGGCGATGCCGGTCATCGCTATGTAAGGGACAACTTCCTCACGACTCGCCACATCCGCGACTATCTGCTGCTAATGCTCGCGATAGAAAACAAGGACACAGATCTTTCGTTGCTGACAAAGCCGTGAAAATCAGCCCCGTTTGATTGTGGACCTCGCTCGTGTCACGGCCGGTCTTCACGCGACCACCAGTAACAATTTTCCGACGTGGACGCTTGACTCCATGACACGATGGGCTTGGGCCGCCTCAGACAGCGACCATCGCTGGTGGATGATGGGCCGGACGCGGCCGGACTCAACGAGCGGCCAAACCTTTTTCCGGACCGCGGACGCCACCGCTCCCTTCTGTTCGACCGTCCGAGCACGTAGTGTCGTCCCGGTAACAACAAGTCGACGCCGCATCAACATCGATAGGTCGAACTCGGCCCGTGTCCCACCCATCAGAGCGATGATGACAAGTCGACCATCCAGTTTCAGAACCGACAAGTTCCGTTGCAGATAGTCGCCACCGATCATATCGAGGACGACATCGACACCGACCCCGGACTCCGCACGCAACGCCTCCACGAAATCGACTTCCCGGTAGTTGAACGCTCGCGTGGCACCGAGCGCCTCACATGCCGCGCACTTCTCGGCAGAACCGGCGGTCACGTAGACTTTCGACCCAAGCTCGCAGGCCAGTTGAATCGCCATCGTCCCGATGCCACTCGAGCCGCCATGTACGAGCAACGTTTCCCCGGCCGAGAGTGCCCCTCGTTCGAAGACGTTGGTCCAAACCGTCATCGCCACTTCAGGTAAAGCGGCAGCATCAACCAGTGCAACGCCGGGTGGCACGGGCAGGCATTGTGGGGCAGGGGCCACGCAAAACTCTGCGTAACCACCGCCGGCAAGCAGCGCGCAGACCAGGTCGCCCTCGCACCACCCCAACACACCGTTCCCCACAGCCGCAACGGTTCCGGAAACTTCGAGTCCCAAGAGATCTGACGCCCCAGGCGGGGGTGGGTACTCACCTCGACGCTGCATACAGTCGGCCCGATTCACCCCGCTGGCCGCGACCTGTATCAACAGTTCGCCGTCGCCAACCGCCGGCACCGGCCGCTCACCGAGTGTCAACACCTCCGGTCCACCTGGCGCAGCAATCTCAACTACTCGCATCGTGCTCGGAAGGTCTGTCATCAGTCTCGATCTCTCGCTCGCCAGGATCTAGACGCGACGGCGGACGCCGTTGTCGCGAACCCGTGTGGCGCTTGAGACCAGCTGGGGCCTCACCCCTAGTATAATTGTCTGACCCCGAGAGGCCCGCGGTGGGTTCCACTCATGGATATCAAGATCAGACAAATCGG
>DQEK01000011.1:17575-28411 GCA_003533545.1 Acidobacteriota bacterium
CCGCTGGCCCAACAGGGCACAGACCTCGTCGTTGTCCGCGTCCGCGCTGCCCCAGGAAGAGCAAAGCGTAATGTCGTTGAGGTCTATGCCGGCGAGGGTCGACGGGCCGCCGCCGTGGCCCGGGAGGCCGGATTCAGCCTCTCTCCAGCCACGACACTACTGCTGCAGGGCGAGAACAGACCAGGATTCGCCTACGCTGCCGCCAACGCCGTCGCCTGGGCCGGCATTGCGATCCGTGACCACGAAGCCGGCGTTGTCGGCGACCGTTTCTCTTCGACCCTGACTTTCGCCAGCGAGGAGGACGCAAAGAAGGCAGTGATAGTCATCCGTCGGGTGATCGGAGACGGCGAACGGCAGTCGCCGCAATCATGATGCGCCTCCTCATTGTCGGATACGGCCGAATGGGTAAGTTGGTCGATCAGCTCAGCGGGTCCTATGGCTTCGAAGTAGCGGGTCGCCTGGACATCGACAACAATCGGGGCGGGCTCGGCATCACCAAAGAGCAGCTGCGCAACGTCGACGTCGCGATCGATTTCTCGACGGCAGATGCCATCAGTGACAATTTGCCTCGACTCGCTGAGCATGGGGTGAACCTGGTAGTCGGCACGACTGGCTGGCTCGACCAGGAGGAGGCCATGCGAAGGCTCGCCGCGGACGCTGGCATCGGTGTCGTAGCCGCCGCCAATTTCTCGCTTGGAGTTAACCTGTTTCTCGCTCTCTCTGCGCGGGCTGCCGAACTGTTTAGATCACGCGAAGAGTTCGGTGCGTGGATTCACGAAACCCACCATGCGGCCAAGCTCGACGCTCCATCGGGAACAGCGCTCGCCATGAAGCATTCAATGACACAGAGCGGCTACACGGGTACCGTCGACATGGCGTCCTCGCGGGTTGGGTCCGCCCCAGGCACCCATACCGTAGGGTTCGACGGTCCGGTCGAGACCGTCACATTAACTCACACCACCCGCGACCGCTCCACCTTCGCGCGAGGAGCGCTCGAGGCGGCACGGTGGGTACGCGGACGTCAAGGATGGTTCTCCATGCACGACGTAATCGGTCTCAAACCATGAAGGCAAAGTGGTCCGGATGTGGCACGGCGCTGGTCACGCCGTTTACCAAGAACGGTGAGGTGGACGAAGCGCGCGTGCGGGACCTGGCCGTCAGGCAGGTCGAGGCCGGAGTTCGTTTTCTGGTGCCTTGCGGCACCACTGGCGAAAACCCCACTCTGTCCCGGTCCGAACAACGGCAGATCGTTGAATTGGTAGTCGACGCAGCGAATAACCGAATCCCGGTCCTCGCGGGCGCCGGTGGCTACGACACCCGGAGCGTCATCGCTCAGGTCTCGGAAATGCAAGGCGCCGGGGCCGACGGCATCCTTTCGGTCACACCCTACTACAACCGACCGACAGCCGAAGGACTGTACCGGCATTACCTGGCTATTGCGGAGAGCACGACGTTGCCAATCATTGTCTACAACGTCCCGGGTAGGACGGGGTGCAATATAGACGTCGACACAATGTACCGGCTAGCAGAAATCCCCAACGTTGTAGGTATCAAAGAAGCCTCGGGGAACATGGCGCAAATGTGTGAGTTCTGCCGAGTTGCCCCAGACGGATTCCACGTACTCGCCGGCGACGACATCTTCACGTTACCCCTGATATCGGTTGGTGGGGTTGGAGTCGTCTCGGTTGTCTCTAACGAAGTACCAGGCGAAATGGTGCATCTGGTGTCAGCAGCCCTTAGGGGCGACTTCGAAACCGCTCGACGATTCCATACGCGCTTGCTGCCATTGATGCAGATCAACTTCGTCGAGGCTAATCCAATCCCCGTCAAGGCCGCCATGGCCCATCTCGGGCTCCTCAAGCCGTACTACAGGCTCCCCCTAGTGCCACCCGCGCCGGCATCACTCGCGCAGATCGTGCAGGTGCTGGACGAGTTGGCGATCCAGCAGCGAGAGTCCACCGCCTCCTGACCCCGACTTCCTACGGAGAACCGAACCGTGTCCGCTGACCTCTCCTCGCTCGCGTCGACCATCGAACGTCTTCACGCGGCTGGCGCTGATGCGGATCGCGCCGAGGCGAGGAGCGTGTTCGCCACGTTCCGGGCTGAACTCTCGGCGGGCCGGGCACGGGCCGCGAGCCCAGACCCTGATTCGCCGACTGGCTGGACCGTCAATGCTTGGGTTAAGCAAGGTATCCTGGTCGGCTTCCGCTGCGGAGAAATCATCTCTGTCCCCGGCGACGCCCCCCATGTACCGTTCCTCGACAAGGACACCCTGCCATTGCGGTCGCTCGATACGTCGTCCCGAGTACGTTTAGTGCCTGGAGGGTCATCGATTCGAGACGGTGCATTTGTCGGTGCCGGTGTAATCTGCATGCCGCCCATGTTCATCAACATCGGTGCTTACGTAGGCGCCGACAGCCTAATCGATTCGCACGCATTGGTCGGTTCCTGCGCTCAAATCGGAGAACGGGTGCACGTAAGCGCCGGCGCGCAGATCGGCGGCGTACTCGAACCGATCGGGGCGATGCCGGTCATTGTCGAGAATGATGCACTCGTCGGCGGAAACACCGGTATCTACGAAGGCGCGATCGTCAGATCACACGCCGTGATCGGGGCCGGCACGGTGTTGACGAGGTCGACCCCGATTTATGACTTACCGAAACAGCAGGTAATCTCCAGCCGCGACGGATCGCCGCTGATCGTTCCAGAAGGGGCCGTTGTGGTGCCGGGCACGCGGGCAGTCACCGCCGCCGCAGGGCGTGAATGGGGCCTGGGACTCGCGACCCCTGTTATTGTCAAGTACCGTGACGACAAGACAGACACCGGGACCGAACTCGAAACATGGCTGCGTTAACCGAGTTCGACGTCGTCGACTTGGCTCAATCGCTCATCGACATCGACTCGACCACACCCCGGGAGGGCCAGGTCGTCAGGTGGCTCGCAGCGTGGTTACGAGGGCGCGGATACAACGTGGAGGAACAGCCGGTCGAGGGCGACCGGATGAACCTGATCGTCACTGTCGGCGCTGAAGCGGCAAGGATCGTGCTCTCGACGCACCTCGACTGCGTTCCTCCGTTCTTCCCAAGCCGACTGGAAGGAAACTTATTGTACGGACGGGGCGCCTGTGATGCCAAGGGAATCGCGGCCGCCCAGATCGGCGCCCTCGAGCAGCTGCGCGCCGCCGGCGAAACTCGTGTCGGTGCGCTTTTCGTGGTTGGTGAGGAACGCGGTAGCCACGGAGCCCATGCCGCGAACCGAACCCCGCGCGGCTCAACGTACTTAGTCGACGGAGAACCAACCGACAACCGACTTGGTCTGGCCACGCGCGGTGTGTACCGGGTTCGACTCAAAGCGAGCGGACGAGCAGCCCATTCGTCGCACCCCGAGGAAGGCGAGTCCGCAATAGAGAAACTGCTCGACGCGCTGGTCGCGCTTCGCTCGATCGAGCTACCCGCAGATCCGACCCTAGGCCGAACGAACTACACCGTCGCTATGCTCGAGGGCGGAGTGGCCCCGAACGTCGTACCGCCCCACGCCAGCGCCGAGGTCAACTTTCGCATCGTCGGCCCCAGCCATGACTTACGCGCAGTCCTACAGCCGCTGACCACGTGGGTCACAATCGAGGACGTGGTGGAAGTGCCGCCGGTGCGGATGGCGACCGTACCGGGATTTGAAACGGCGGTCTTCCCATTCACCACCGACATCCCGTTTCTGGACGCTTGGGGAGATCCACTACTATTCGGCCCCGGTTCCGTTCTGGTCGCGCATACCGACGACGAACACGTGCGCATTGACGACTTACGCGCCGCGACCGACCACTACGCCCGCATCGCCACCGCGCTGTTGAACCAGGTTCCAGACCAATCCTAAGCAAAGCGACTCTACCGCTTTGCTAGCTGGTCAATTCCGCTCCAGTCGGATCTCGCGAAGCTCGATCCGATTGACGGGCGTCTCGCCATCGGTAGCTGCCGATTCCATCCGCTCGACAGCGCCCATACCGTCGACCACCCGGCCGAAAACGGTGTAGATCCCGTCAAGTTCCGGGGCGGCCCCGGTCACGATGAAGAATGACGTCGAGGCGCTGTCCTCTTCGTCCCCACGGGCCATCGAGACAATGCCCTTCACGTGCGATGTGTCACTGAATTCGGGTGTTAGGTTGACGACCACCGCGCGCTGCTCTTCCGACAGTGGCGTCGTGCGGCTTGGAATAGACCCGGTCTGGACGACGAATCCTGGAACAACCCGGTGGAACGCCATTCCATCGTACACCCCAGCGGCGGCCAGACGGAGAAAGTTGCGCACATGCTCAGGAGCGCGGTCAGGAAAAAACTCAAAGGCAACCGACCCTACCGACGTTTCCAGCACCGCACGGTAGGTGGCCAACTCTGCGACTGTTTCGGTCGTGAACGGAGGAGGTATCGGTGGCGACCAGTCGCGAATTGACACCGAAACGATTTCCACCCGTTCCGTCGCCATCCCTTCAGCATCAACAGGAGTTTCAGAAATTCGAGCACCCACCGACAGGCCTTCCGCAACACGGCCCCAGATCGTGTGGTGGCCGTCAAGTCCAGGCTGAGCGACGACCGTCACAAGGAACTGGGTACCATCACTGTTCGGATCCCCAGGCACCCCTACCGACGACACTGTGCCGGCCGAATGTCGCTCGTCGCTCGGTTCAGCCGCCACCAACCCCAATCCCCCCTGCCCGTACTCATTTCGGCGTGCTGGGTCTTTCGAAAACGGATCGCCACCCTGGATGATCCCACGCAGCACCATGCGGTGAAAACTGGTTCCATCGTATTCCCCATCGGCCGCCTTCTGAATGAACAATCCGACGTGGTTGGGTGCCGCTTCGGCAAGCAGGTCGATGATAATCGTGCCTTTGGTCGTCTCAACCACCGCCTGCTTATTAAACAACTGGCCTGGGGGCAGCGGCGTCACGAACAACTCCTGTCCCGCCTGTGCCACGAACGGCGTGCTCAACAGCAACCACGTGGTCAAAACCAATCGTTTCACCATCTGCATTCCGGTATTGAGGGCCACAATACACATCTCATCCGTACGCATTACCAGCTGCACTGAAGAACCGCTGGGAACGGTCACCTCAGGGAATTATTTCGTGAACCACATCGACAGAGCACTAAGATCATAAGGATGTCGCTACTTGATCACCAGTTGGAACCGGAAGAGCCACGGTCCTCAGTTGCCGTGCGTTTCACGCTAGTCGGCCTGTTTCTCATCGGTTGCGGCGTGGCCACCTATTTCTTGATGTCACCCGCCGAAGAACGAGCGCCAACCGGTATCGCGACCGCCCCTCCGCCACGTACTACAGCGCGCGGACCAGAACCAGATGCAGAACCGGCGCCAGAGCCAACGACCCCGGAGACGGAACCAGACCTAGCAACAGAACCGAACCCAGAACCAGAACCCGCTGTCGCTGTCGCTGTCGAACCTACGGTACCAGAATCTCGGCTCGACCCCCTACTCCGAGTAGCCGCCGATGTGACTGGTGCATACGTTTTCATCGACCGACAGTTCGTTGGCACGACGCCGTTCGCAACGAGCGACGTCAGACTCGGCCCGCATCGGCTCAACGTATCGGCCGAAGGCTACGAGGGCTTCGCGCAGAATATCGACGTTGGCGACGACCCGATCGTGATCGACGTGCGGTTTCTCGAAATTCGACTCAACGCATCCGTCCTGGTTACCCACAAGCATCGGTTCGGATCATGCGTTGGGACGCTGCGCGCCGACACCAACGGTATTCACTACGAAACGAACGATGATGACGCTTTCTCTCTCCCGTTCTCCCAGATCGAACGGCACGAAATCGACTATCTTGAGCACACGCTGACCGTGAAACAGCTCGAAGGCCGAACCTATAACTTCACCGACGAGCAGGACACTGCCGATGCGCTCTTCACCTTCCACCGCAGCGTCGAGCAGGCGCGCGAACGACTGAAGAACCAATGACCGAACCTACCCGATGTTCTTGGGCCGGCTCCGACCCGCTCTACCAGCGGTATCACGACAACGAGTGGGGCGATCCGCAACACGACGATCGGCGCCTATTCGAAATGCTTGTTCTGGAAAGCGCGCAAGCGGGATTGGCTTGGATCACCATCCTTCGAAAGCGAGAGGGATATCGGAGGGCGTTCGACGGATTCAACCCGTCGTTCGTGGCACGTTATGACCGGCACCGGATCGCCCGTTTGATGAAAAACGATGCAATCGTCAGAAACCGAAAAAAAATTGAGTCCGCCGTCGGTAACGCCCGCGCGTTTCTTCAGGTGCAGGAGCAACAAGGCTCTTTCGACAGTTATATTTGGCAGTTCGTCAATGGCCGCCAGAGACAAAACCGATGGAAAAGTACGGAGAAAGTGCCGACCGAAACGACCGAATCACGTGCCATGAGCAAAGACCTCAAGCACCACGGTTTTCGTTTCGTCGGTCCCACCACCTGCTACGCCTACATGCAGGCGACCGGCATGGTGAACGATCATATCTTGGGATGTTTCCGAAATAGCCAATTCTCAAACTGACAGTCACAACCAGAGACCGGGTCACGCGATGTTGACAACATCTCGCCTACTCCGGTGTCCCTCGAGTACTGCGCGGCAGAGACGTTTGCTCAGATAAACCTTTGACTCCGCCGGGTCGACCAGATCGCGCTCGAACAAAATCACGTCAAACTCTAAGTGATCGAGAGTCCCGCGCATACCGTAGAATCGGTTCTTAGTTTTGACAACGATTTCGTCAAACCCGTGGTCGAGAGCCCAAGACTCTTGTTGCTCAGTGAGGGCTCTGAAAAATCCCTGCCCCCTCCAATCTCGGCGCGTACCACCAATCCAACTGTAGAGAATCCGGCGCTCAGTGAACGTCACGCAGCCCGCAAGACGCGCCACTAGATCGTTCAACTTCGAGTCAGTCTCGGTCTCTCGTAACTCATGCGAGACCTTGAAGGACACGGGTACCACAGTAGCCGAGTCATCAGGTAACGCCGCCTCGGCCATGACGATCTGATGAGTTCTGCCCTGCAGCCGCCTCACGACCTCCGCTGATTTTTTGCGGCGTGGGAACTCGCCAAAGAATTCTTCAATGTACTCGATCTCCAGCGCCCCCTGAGATAAGCCGTACTGTCTAATGTGATACTCCATGGGCGTCCGTGACCGGTGGAGGCGAGCAGGCCACGATCATACACCGCAACAGGTGGACAGGCGCTTGTACCACCCAACCTCTTCCCCGCCTTTCACCGGGATGGGCCTGAGCAGCTAACTCGCTATCCGAACCCATGAGACGTAATCCAGTTCTATGCTAAACCGGTTGGAGCCATCGGCCGTTCCGGGGCAAGGGGAAACCACGTTACGTGGTCGTCGCACCAGGTACGTAGGCCAGATATGGCCCGAGCCAACGTTCGACCTCGACGATCGGGCAATCCTTCCGGGCAGCATACCGCTCAGCCTGGTCGGCCCCGATGCGGCCGACGGCGAAGTAGTGCGCGTCAGGATGGGCGAAATACAGACCGCTGACACTCGCGGCCGGCGTCATCGCAGCGCTCTCCGTGAGACTCATACCGAGGGACCGCGCCTCAAGCAAATCGAACAATTTGAACTTCTCGCTATGGTCCGGACACGCTGGGTATCCGAAAGCCGGTCGGATGCCACGATACCGCTCGTGCTGCAGGTCGTCCATGGAGAGCTGCTCCCCCTCCCCATAGGTCCACTGTCGACGTGCCTCGGCATGCAAATACTCGGCAGCCGCCTCCGCCAATCGGTCCGCCAGCGCCTTGACCATAATCGCGTGGTAGTCATCGTGATCGCGTTCGTACTCGAACACTAACGCATCGACACCGATTCCAGCCGTGACCGCGAAGCCACCGATGTGGTCGAGCCGGTCACTGTCTCGCGGTGCGATGAAATCCGCAAGCGAGCGATTCGGGCGCCCCTTCGGTTGTTCACCTTGCTGGCGCAACATCGCGAACCTCGCCAATTCGGACCCGTTGATCGTGGTGGCGCCGGGCGCCAGCACCACGATATCGTCTCCGTCGCTAACAGCCGGCCAGAATCCGTACACCGCCCGAAGGGTCAGACGCCGCTCGTCGACGATCCGTCGCAAAAGAGCGGTGCCGTCCCGATGAAGTTGCCTCGCTTGCTTTCCATACACACTGTGGTCGAGCACGGCGGGGAAACGGCCCTTGATCTCCCAAGCGGAGAAGAAAAACGTCCAGTCGATAAATGGAACAACTCGGTCGATTTCGATCTCGCTAAGCACGTTTCGACCGAGAAACCGTGGCTCGGGCAGGTCGACGCGAGACCAATCGTCCTGAAACCGGTTCTCGATCGCCTGTTGATATTCAAGAAGCGGCTTCTCCTGACGGGCGGCGTACTGCTCCCGCAACGTCTTTTGGGCCTGTCGATTGGCACTGTCGAGTACGACTCGGCGTTCGGGATTAAGCAAGCTCGATACCGCATCGATCACCCGCGACGCATCGGCCACGTGCACCGTGCTCTGGTCATACACGGGAGCTATCTTGACCGCGGTGTGTTGACTACTTGTGGTGGCACCGCCAATCAGCAGTGGGCGATCGAAACGTCGGTGCTGCATTTCCTTCGCCACGAACACCATTTCATCGAGCGACGGGGTAATTAGTCCGCTCAATCCGATGATGTCAGCCTGCTCGTCGACCGCGGTCTGCAGGATAGTGTCGCAGTGCACCATCACGCCCAGATCGACAACCTCATAACCGTTGCAGCGCAGCACAACCGCCACGATGTTCTTCCCGATATCATGCACATCACCCTTGACGGTCGCCATCACGACCTTTCCCTTGGATGACGCTTTTGCTCCACTGGACAGCCGCTCCTTCTCCATGAACGGCTCAAGGTAGACGACCGCCTTCTTCATGACCCGGGCGCTCTTGACTACCTGCGGGAGGAACATCTTGCCAGAACCGAAGAGGTCGCCGACGATCTTCATCCCGTCCATCAGCGGGCCTTCAATTACTTCCAACGGACGGTCGAACGCTCCCCGGGCCTCCTCCGTGTCAGCCTCGATGTGATCGACGATGCCATGTACCAACGCGTGCGAGAGCCGCTTCTCGACAGTGGCCGCGCGCCAAGTCTCGTCGACTTGCCGCCTGGCGCCGGTCCCCTTCATCGTTGCCGCCAGCTCCACCATGCGCTCAGTGGCGTCAGGCCGTCGGTTGAAGATGATGTCCTCGACGTGGGTCAAAAGCTGCGGTTCGATATCTTCGTAGACCGCCAGTTGACCCGCGTTGACGATGCCCATGTCCATGCCGGCCTTAACCGCGTGATACAGAAATACCGAGTGAATCGCCTCTCGGATGAGGTTGTTGCCCCGAAACGAAAAAGAGAGATTGCTGACGCCACCGCTGACGAGCACCCCCGGACAAGCCAGCTTGATAGCACGGGTCGCCTCGAGGAAGTTCACCGCGTAGTCGTTGTGTTCCTCCAAGCCGGTCGCAATGGCAAGGATGTTGGGATCGAAAATGATGTCGTGCGGATCAAACCCGATTCGCTTTGTCAGCAACTGATAGGCCCGCTGAGAGATTTCGACTTTACGTGCCACCGTATCTGCTTGGCCGGTTTCATCGAAGGCCATCACCACAGCCGCGGCGCCGTAACGCCTTAACTGGCGGGCCTTGTTCAAGAAGTCTTCCTCCCCTTCCTTCAAGCTGATCGAGTTGACGATCGGTTTCCCCTGAACGCACTTCAATCCTGCCTCGATGACCGACCACTTTGAACTGTCTATCATCACCGGCACCTTCGCGATCTCAGGCTCAGTGGCAATGAGATTGAGAAAGTGCGTCATCGCACGCTCCGAATCGAGCAACGCTTCGTCCATGTTCACGTCGACCACGTTGGCACCACCGCGAACCTGGTCGAGCGCAACCTCAGTTGCGGCGGCATAGTCGCTTGACTTAATCAATTGGGCAAACCGAGCAGAACCGGTCACGTTGGTTCGCTCCCCGACCATCAGGAAGTTGCTGTCGTTCCGGACGGTTAAGGTCTCAAGCCCACTGAATCGAGAAACGCCGGCCTCGGAGGCCGGAAGCGGACGGGGGGCAACTCCGTCGACGGCTTGCACAATGGCTCGAATGTGGTCCGGGGTGGTCCCGCAGCATCCACCGAGAATGTTGACGAGTCCCCCTGTCGCAAAATCACGTAACAGAGCTGCAGTCTGGTTCGGTTGCTCGTCGTACTCGCCGAAGGCGTTCGGAAGGCCCGCGTTCGGATACGAGCTAACGAAGCAGTCAGCCACCTCAGCGAGCTCTGCCAAATACGGCCGCATGTCTCTCGCTCCGAGCGCACAGTTGATGCCGACACTCAAAGGCTTGGCATGAGCAATGGACGCATAGAACGCATCAACCGTCTGCCCAGACAAAGTGCGACCACTGCGGTCCGTGATGGTCACAGAAATCATCAGCGGAACCTCAACTCCGCGTTCCTCGAACAGATCGTGAATCGCAACCAAGGCCGCCTTGGCGTTTAACGTGTCAAAGATGGTCTCGACCAGCAAGAGATCGCACCCACCGTCGACCAGTCCACGGACCTGGTCGACATAGGCAGCTCGCATCTCGTCGAAAGTACTCGCACGGAATGTCGGATCGTTAACGTCGGGCGAAATCGACAGCGTGCGATTAGTGGGTCCGAGCGCACCGGCCACGAACCTAGGTCTATCCGGCGTCTGTTTCGTCCAGACGGCGGCAGCTTCCTTCGCCAGACGGCTCGCCTCAACGTTCAACTCGTAAGCGATCGCTTCGAGCGCGTAATCGGATTGAGCGATCGCGGTACTGCTGAAGGTGTTGGTTTCAAT
>DQEK01000011.1:28791-50276 GCA_003533545.1 Acidobacteriota bacterium
GCGTCAGCGTCAGTAGGTCGTTATTGCCCTTCAGGTCATTCGAGTGGTCGGCAAAGCGCGTACCACGAAATGCCACCTCATCCAGCTTGTGCCGTTGGATCATCGTTCCCATGGCACCGTCTAACACTAGGATGCGTTGTCGCAACAGGGTGTCGATCAGGTCGTTCGTTGTTGCTCCGGTTTGGGGTGTCCCCCCCTGTGTCATCACCATTTCCTGAAGTCCAGAATCATTGGCACCAGCTGCTTCATTCTACGTGGAACGACCAGGACCAGGCGCCACCGGCAGCCAGCTTCCTGACCGCATCCGTTAGAGTCAGGGTAACGCCATTGCCCCACCCACGGAAGGTTGCTAAGCTCGGATCATGGCAATCCGCACATCGCTCGCGGTTTTTCTGACAGTCCTCCTCACCGTGGCGCCGGTGGCGGCTCAACAGCCGCAAACGCCAATCTTCCGGTCCGGTACTGAGGTCGTCGACCTCTATGTGACCGCGACCGACCGGAACGGCCGGTTAGTCCCAAATCTACTGCAGGAAGACTTCGTGGTACTGGATGAAGGCGAGGTCCAGGAGATTGTGCTGTTCGAAAATGAGGTCCGACCGATCACCGTTGTCGTGATGCTCGACACCAGCGCGAGCATGACGCCCAGTCTCGATTTACTCATGGCGGGTGCCGAGCAGTTCATTATCCGAATGCTGCCAGACGACCGTGGCAAGGTGGGCGCGTTCAACGACAAGATCCAGATCCTCCCGGATATCGAGTTTACCGGGGACCGTGACTTGTTGATCCGTGAACTCGATCGCCTGCAGTTCGGCAACCCGACCCGGCTCTACGACGCCATCGGCGCCAGCATCGATTCTCTGGAGGGCGTTGAGGGACGCAAGGTGGCGCTCGTCTTTACGGACGGTGAAGACACGCAGCATCAAATCGGCTGGCGCGATGTGCTGGAGAAAGCACGCGCGGCAGAAGTCATGATCTACACCATCGGACTGGAGAGCGACTACTTCAACGGCCTGCGGCAAGTGCGGAGCAAGCCAGACGGACGACTCAAGACCTTCGCCGAAGAAACTGGCGGCGGGTACTTCGAACTCAAGGATTCTGATGAGTTGGGACCAACCTTCACTCGAGTTGCCCAGGAACTACACAGCCAGTACGTAATCGGTTTCGCACCTGCGACCCGTGATGGCAAGCTCCATGAGCTTGAGCTCCTAGTACAGCGGCCTGGAATGACAGCACGAACGCGGCGGTCGTACGTGGCTCCGGAGGGACCGTAGCCACGGTCGCAGCTCTCCCGAGCCGATTTACCGCCCCTTCGGCCGGATGGTCTGGCGGCGTCAACACCGCCGCCATGCAAGCGGCTCCAGCGCCTGGCCGACTACTTGAGAACTTTGACCACTCATGTGACGTTGCTGAAAACATCAGACCCACACTGTGCTCAACCCCTTCTGCCGATTGGCGCCGGACCCTTCCTAGTCCATTGCAGGCCACCGGAAAAGGGTTAGAACAGGAACTTAAAGAGACGGCGTCTACATGTTCTCGCCACGAATAGAGTTGGCCATCACCACGGCGATAGAGGCCCACGGACTGCGCCGACGAAAAGCGGGCAGCGCATTCGAAGCGACGCATGCGCTTTCGGTCGGCTTGATCGTCTCTGATTTCGGCGGCGCCGAAAACTCCGTGGTGGCAGCGCTCTTACACGACACACTGGAGGATACGCTGCTCAACCAAGAGGTCATCCGAGACCGGTTCGGTGACTATGTACTGGCAATCGTCACTGACCTGACCGAACCCAAAAAACCCGTGGCTTGGCGTCGGCGGAAGGAGGCCTACATAGAGTGTCTCCGACAGAGCCCCAGAGACGAATCCCGCACGGTGGCTTCGGCCGATAAGATTCACAACCTATCGAGCATGGTGGCCGGACTCGAAAATCAAGGGGTAACGTTCATCGACATGTTCACAGCCGGACTGGAGGGGATGGTTTGGTTTCAAAGGGAAGTGCACCGGATGCTCACAAAAGAGTGGTCCCACCCGATCCTGGATGAGCACGGGCGACAGCTCGAGCGATTTCTCTTGGCGGCTAAGAACCTCCGATGACCACGCCACCACCAGGTGCCCCCGGCATCGCGTCCCGTGCCTCGCGATCCGTCGCCATGGGGCGAAAGGGCATGATCGCTACCAGTCAACCACAGGCATCCATGGCTGGATTGGAGGTGCTGCGCGACGGGGGCAACGCAATCGACGCGGCGGTCACAGCGGCGGCAGTACTCTCAGTGGTCGAACCCACGATGACCGGTATCGGCGGCGACTTGTTCGCCATCGTGCACGATGCGAGCCGAGGGACTACGCGCGGTTTGAACGCCAGCGGACGATCCGCACGCTCCGCGGACCTGGGCCACCTGCAGGCGTCTGGGCATACCTGCGTACCGGAGCATGGCGTGCTCTCGGTAACCGTTCCTGGCGCGGTGGATGGCTGGGACCAGCTACTCGCCGATCACGGAACAGTGCCACTCGAGCGTGCATTGGCCCCGGCGGTTGCGTTTGCGCGTGACGGTTTCCCGGTGGCCGAGGTGGTCGCACGTCAATGGAACGACGCGACATCGCTACTAGCAGAAGACCCGACGACAGCCGCTCTATTTCTCCCAAAAAACCGGGCGCCTACTCCGGGTGAACTCTTCGTGAACCGACCGCTCGCAGACAGCCTGGAAGCGATTGCCAGCGAAGGTCCAGACGTACTTTACCGAGGCGTCCTTGCCCACGCCATCGCCAGCGACATCGCCCGCCGAGGCGGCTGGCTCACAATTCAGGACCTTGACGACCACCGCTCAGACTGGATGGAACCGATCCGGACCTCTATCGGCGAGGTGGAGTTACTCGAACTCCCGCCTAACACGCAGGGATTCGTAGCAATCGAGGCGCTAAACATCTTAGCGAACGACGACCTTAGCCGACTGGGCCACAATTCTGGAGACTACCTGCATCTAGTGCTAGAAGCGCTGGCCGTCGCCTTTGACGACCGGGCCGCCTATTTGGCAGACCCGGACGCGGTTCCAGACGAAACTCTCGCACGACTCATCTCTCCCGCATACGCCGAACACTGCCGTCGCCAGATCAGCTCCGAACACGTGCGAAGTAGAGATACTGACCCGTCGGAGCCAGACGCGACTATTCCAAAAAGAGCTACCGGCGACACAGTTTATCTGGCTGCCGCGGACGCCCAGGGGAATCTGATCTCCCTCATACAGTCGCTCTACTCGGGGTTTGGTTCCGGCATCATGGCTGGCAACACCGGCATCGTGCTGCACAATCGAGGCAGCCTGTTCAACAGCGCCCCCTCGCACCCGAATCACCTGGCGCCCCACAAGCGACCGCTCCACACCCTAGCACCGGCCATGGTGTACCGCCGGGGACGCCCCTGGATGGCCTTCGGCGTCATGGGTGGCGATATGCAACCCCAAGGACATCTGCAGGTGCTCCTGAACCTGACGTGCTTCGGCATGAACATTCAGGAAGCCGGAGAAGCACCACGCGCGCGATACGACACATCCGGAATTTGTCTTGAACAGGGAATCCCACACACCACCGCAACCAACCTGCGTCACCGAGGACACACTCTAATCGATGGACTTGGATTCGGAGGATTCCAGGGAGTGCTCATCAACCCAGAAACGGGAACCTTGATGGGCGGGTCAGACCCTAGAAAAGACGGATTAGCACTCGGCTGGTAATCGTCAGCTGAGTCTCCCCAAGCTAAAGGAGGAACCCCTCCCGTAGCGGGTCCTCATCGTCGATCAGAAATGAGTGCTCTCCCGTGATCCATGCGGAACCTTCGATCTCCACCACAATAGCGTCACAATCCCCGACGGAAGTTCGACGGAGGAGACGACCTCGGAACAGCGTGCCGACAATACTCTCGTGGTTGAACGGTTGGCCTGTTGCCAGCATGCCCATTGCATCGAGTACGGCCATCACCGCGGCGGTCCCGGTACCACAGGGAGAACGGTCGACCTGCCGATCGGCGAAAACCGTAACATTTCGGAGATCAGCGCCTGGCCTGTCTGGCACTCCGGTGAACACGGTTCCGTAGATCCCGTGAACACTGGGTTCGACGGGATGAACCACCCGGATCGCAGACTCGACAGCCCTCGCAATCTCTGTGCCAACTCGTCTGAGCTCACCCAGCGCCTCTCGTCTCAGCGGGAGCCCCACCGCCTCGGCGTCGACGATAGCGTAAAAGGCCCCCCCGAAGGCGACATCGACCCGCACGGACCGATCACCGACCACAATTGAAAGGCCTGGGTGCAACACGAACGAAGGCACGTTTTCAAACGTCACCCTCTGAACGCGCTCCCTCGTCGCAAGAGAGGCTCCGCTGGTTACCCCACGCTCGGCCCGCGCCCGAACCAGACCAGCCGGGGAATCGAGCGTGATTGTAGCCGGCTCGCCTGAAGTGACGATCAGGGCACGTTCAAGCGCTATTGTGCAGACAGCGATCACTCCGTGGCCGCACATGGTGCTGAAGCCCTGGTTGTGCATAAAGAGCACCCCGGCATGGGCAGACTCCACGCATGGCTCGGTCAGCACCGCACCGTACATGTCGCCATGTCCTCTCGGCTCATGCATCAACGCACGTCGAAGCGGCTCGCAGTGGTCGCGCGCCCACTCCCGCTTCTGGAGCATGGTGTCGCCACTCGGGGCTGGAAACCCGTTCGTGACGAGTCGTAACGGCTCACCAGCCGCGTGGGCGTCGATGGTCTGGATATGACGGATCACGAGGGAATACACCCGAGCTCACGTGACGCACCCTCCCCAACGAAAGCTTGGTGTGTGTCGGTTTCCGAGTCCTAACTAGCTCGGACCCGCCTGGGGAGAGGCGGGTAACTGGTAGCGGTACGGGGAATCGAACCCCGGTCTCGTGGATGAGAACCACGTATCCTAACCCCTAGACGATACCGCCACACCGGGCACGTACCTGCACGATGTTAGCAACGCCGTCGGCGACCGGTCAAACTAGGGTCTCCTGTACAATGAACGTGTGATTCGATTGGTTTCTGTGCTTGTCCTGCTGGCGGCAGTTGCCCTCGGTGCCGGCGTCTACGTCGGTGCGGGTCGGGCACCGGGTCCAGCCATCGAAATTCTAGAACCCACTGGATTATTCGGGCGAACCGCTCGATTCGAGATCTCTATCGACTCGACCGACGGTGAGTTGACAGCCGTGGACGCGGTGATCGAACAAAGCGGGTCAACCTTTCCACTCTTCTCCTTGACAGCCCCCGGTGAAGCCCAGGTGACCCAAGAGGCCGAGACCCGTATCCGTGTCACCCAGCCGCTGACCCGCGACACACACCCGGAACTGCAGCAGGGCCAAGCGACCATCGTTGTGCGCGCGACTCGAACAGTGTTATTCGGACTCCGAGAAAAACAGACCACGCTCCGGCTCGACGTGGAAGCACGTTTCGATCCCCCGAGACTCGCCGTGCTGTCGTCATTTCATTACATTAACCATGGCGGAGCCGAGTTGGTCGTCTACCGCGCGACCCCAGCCGATGCAACGTCTGGGGTTCGCGTCGGAGATCGCTATTTTCCTGGATATCCAGCATCAGCCGCCGGCATCGATGGCGCCGACGCGACGACGCGAGTCGCACTTTTCGCCCTGTCGCATGACCAGGAACTGAACGCACCGATACGCCTCGTAGCCCGGGACGCAGCCGGTAACGAGGCCGAGGCCCCCTTCGACTACCGCGTGTTTCCTCAACGATTCCGACGATCGCGTCTCCCCGTAAGCGACAACTTCCTCAGGCGGGTCGTGCCGGACATCGTTGCACGATCAGATGAATTTCGTACGCTGCCATTACCACCAGACGCGGACCTTTTGGCACAGTACCTCGCCATCAACGGGGGGCTCCGCCGCCTGAACCGTGAACGCTTGATTGCACTAGCAGCCGAGACGGCAACCGAACGGCTCTGGGATGGGCCATTCCGCCAGTTGGGCAACTCACAGGTGGAATCGGGATTCGCTGACCACCGAACCTACGTTCACGACGGACAAGAGGTGGACCAGCAGATCCACTTGGGGTTCGATCTCGCAGCCACAGCCAACGTACCGGTCCTGGCGTCGAACGCCGGACGCGTGGCCTGGGCCGGCTACCTCGGCATCTACGGGAACTGCGTGATCATCGACCATGGCATGGGCCTTCAGTCACTGTACGCGCACCTGGCGTCCATTGCCGTCGACACGGGTGACACCGTTGCGCTTGGAGACGAACTCGGACGCAGCGGCACGACCGGCCTCGCCGGCGGCGATCACCTGCACTTCGCCATCTTGCTACACGGCTGGCCAGTCACTCCGATGGAATGGTGGGACCCGCACTGGATCGAAGACCGGATCACGAGAAAACTCAGGGCGGCATCCTAACCAGGTTTACACGCCTCTGGCCGTGTGATAGTTAAGTAGGGCTTGGTGGTTCGTGTTTGGTGTTGGTATAAGCTCGCCGGACCGATGACGACCAGCGCGGCCCTCTTACTCAACGACCCGTGAAAAAGCGCAGGAGATTCTCAATGCAACAACGAAACTTGTGGACGGTCTTTTCCATGCTCGTGCTAGCGTCAGCAGTGGCCTGCGGCGGCGGCAGCGACAGCAGCAGCGACGCCCCGGCAGCCGCCCCAGCCGCCCCGGCGTTCGATCCAGCGACCGCGGGCAACGTCTCGGGAATGGTCATGCTCAACGGCGAACTGCCCGCGGCTGAGGACCTGATGATGAATTCTGATCCGGTCTGCGCCATGTCGGCCACTGACACGCAATCGGGCACTTTCGTCGGCAGCGACGGGCACCTCGGAAACGTGTTCGTGTACGTCAAGGAAGGACTCGAAGGACAGCGCTTTCCCGCCGCGACGGGCACCGTCGAATTGAACCAGCAAGGATGCCGTTATACGCCGCACGTCATGGGGATCCAGGTGGGGCAGACGTTTGAAATTGTCAACAGTGACCCCACGCTGCACAACATCCACGCCACGCCGGCTGCAAACGACGAATTCAACATGGGCCAACCCATCCAAGGCATGAGATTCGAACGCACCTTCGATAGCGTGGAGGTGATGGTCCCGTTCAAGTGTGACGTCCACGGTTGGATGAACGCTTACATCGGCGTGCTCGATCACCCCTACTTCGCAGTAACCGCTGCGGATGGCATGTTCGACATTAGCACGCTGCCTCCGGGCGACTATGTCATCGAAGCCTGGCACGAAGCGCTCGGCACTCAAACCCAGAACGTTAGTGTCGCGACGGGTCAGACTGCCGAAGTCTCGTTCAGCTTCACCGCGCCATAGCGCACCACAACGCTAAGGGGTCCGGATGTCGTTCATCTGAGCGGCATCCGGCCTGTTCGACGAAATCGGTCGCCACCGCACCGCAACGGCGGGGATCTTCGAAGTCCTCACAGCGCCCGTGGCATCGCTTGAACTAGACGTGCACCTCAAGGAAATTCGGCGCCCACAAACCGTGAACTTGCCCGGGCAACGTGTGGTTTCTGGGGCACTCGCATGATGATGGGTGCGGCTTCCGCCAGCGTCTCCTCCGGTCGGTGGACAGACTTCCTTGCTCTCACAAAGCCGCGACTGAACTCGCTAGTAGTAGTAACGACCGGGGTCGGCTACCTGGCCGGCCAGAGCGGCGATTTCAACCCGGTCACCTTCCTCAATGCGACCATCGGGGCCATGCTCGTTGCAGGCGGTGCCGCGGCCCTTAACCAGGTCGCTGAGCACGACATTGATCAGGTTATGCCTCGCACACGAAATCGGCCGCTCCCCGCCGGGCGCTTGCAGTCAATGGACGCGGTGGCCTTTGCACTAGTGCTGATCGTCGGCGGTCTCGCGCAGCTCGCGGTGGGTGCAAGTCTCAGCGCGGCCATTGTCGCCCTGGCCACCCTCACGAGCTATGTGGTCATCTACACACCGCTGAAACGAGTATCGCACTGGGCCGCGCTCGTCGGGGCTATTCCCGGTGCCCTGCCGGTTGTCATCGGTTGGGCCGCCGTCGCCCCTGTGAGCCTAGGCGCGTGGTCGCTGTTCTCCGTAGTGTTCATCTGGCAGCTTCCCCATTTTCTCGCCCTGACCTGGATGTACCGAGACGACTTTGCACAGGCTGGGCTGCCCTTGCTCTCGGTCGTTGATCCCACCGGCAGGCGGACCTCAATCCACCTTCTCGTCTACTGCGCGCTGCTCATCCCGGTGAGCCTGATGCCAACCTGGGCGGGCGTGGCTGGCATTCCGTATGCGATCGGCGCCGGGGGCCTGACCGCAGGCCTCCTGGGGCTGGGCATCTGGTTCACCCGTGAACGTTCGGTAGCCCGAGCCAGGACGCTATTTCGGGCGACTCTGCTCTACCTGCCCCTTATCTGGACATTGCTACTCGTGGACATCGTCGGACAATCGACAAGGTAACACCACCGCTCGGAGACGGAACGACCTCATGCTGGACGTCACATTGCTCCCCGCCGTCAACGCCACCCTCAACGGAACCGCCGCCGTGCTGCTCATCGCCGGTTATATCCAGATCCGACGGGGGCAGATCGACGCCCATCGAACGTGCATGCTCGCAGCTTTCACAACCTCGGCACTGTTTCTGGTGTCCTATCTCACCTATCACGCCCTGGTTGGCTCGGTGGCCTTCACAGGACAGGGGCCGATTCGGACGCTTTATTTCACCGTGCTCATCAGCCATGTCATCCTGGCGGCACTCATTCTCCCGCTCGCATTGGTGACGCTCCGAAGAGGCCTACGGCGAGACGACGCCCGTCACGTCGCCCTGGCGCGGTGGACCCTTCCGATCTGGCTGTATGTCTCGGTAACTGGAGTGGTGGTCTACTGGATGCTCTATCAGATGTAGGACCGGCCAGCCTGTAGCCCGAGGCGACCTATTTGCCGCCGCCCCAACCACCGCGTTAATCGTAGAGCAGATACGGCGCCGATAACTGGCGCCAAGCCGTCTCGTCACGAGCCCACCCCGCGGCGATTTCCCAGGTCTCCTCTCCGGTGCGCAGACGCCTGAGCAGCTCCGAAGAACCAAACAACCTGGCTATTCCGTCGAGGTCGAACTGGTCGCCGTGTAGGTCGTGGAGTGCAGCGGCAACCTCAAGACCAAGCCGCACCGGACGAAAACGGTCTCGGTCCGTCACCAGGAAAAACACGCCTTCGCACCGCTGACCGGCAAAGCGGCTCGCGTCTGGAGTAAACCCAACGGGATAGACGCGTATACCAGGCAATGACCGTTCGTTCAGCCTATGGGCCAGCGCCACCCCGTCGATCCACGGAGCTCCGATTTGCTCAAACGGCGTGTCAGTACCGCGACCAACGGACAGATTGGCCCCCTCGATCGCACCGATACCCGGATACAACATCGCCTGGTAAAGGTTACGCATGTTTGGTGATGGGTCGACCCACTCCAGTCCCGTGTGGTCGAACCAGATCCCCCGACGCCAGCCCCGCATGGTCACCACCTCAAGCGCTGCCCCGATACTCCGCTCACCATTGAACACCTGCGCCAGCTCACCGAGCGTAAGCCCGTGACGGACCGGAGCCGGGAAGTAACCCGTGAAACCGACCAGCGACTCGTCAAGCGTCGGGCCCTCTACCGCACCACCGATCGGATTGGGCCGATCCAAGACAACCACACGAAGCCCCGCCGACGCAGCCGCCTCAAGCACGTAGGCCATCGTCGTCGCATAGGTGTAAAACCGCGCACCTACATCCTGCAGGTCGATCACCAGTGTGTCGAGGTCCTGCAACATCTGTGGCGTGGGTCGCTGAGTGTCCCCGTACAGGGAATAAATGGGCAAACCGGTGTCAACGTCTAGGCTCGATGAGACCGCCCCCTCAATGCCACCCTGGAGACCATGCTCCGGGCTGAAGAGCGCCACAAGTTCGACCACCGGTGATTCGTATAGAAGCTCGATAGTGGTCGCGCCGTCGGTCGCGCGACCGGTCTGATTTGTCAGAAGTCCCACCCGCGCGCCAGACAACCGAGAGAACCCCTCTTCCCTCAACAGGTCAATCCCAGTTCTCACGAGCGGCCCCGCGTTGACAGGGGACGCATCCGCCGACAACGCGGACGCAACGACCGTGGCCACTCGGCCCCGCAGCGACGTCACGTTGCCTGTGCCATCGGGATGGAGGCGACTCGACAGGAACACCACAAAAGTGTCCGAACTCTGGTCAAGCCACAACGAAGTCCCTGTAAAACCGGTGTGCCCGAACGACCCGACTGGGAACAGGTCCCCTCGATTCGACGAGAATCGCGAATCGATGTCCCACCCCAGGCCGCGGCGGTCCAGGAGATGCGGCGGGGTCGACACCTCCGTCATCCGCGCCACCGTACGCGGCGCAAGCACTCGCACGCCGTCAAGCACACCCCCGCGCAACAACATGAAGCAGAAGCGGGCTAAATCGGCTGCGGTACTGAAGAGTCCTGCGTGACCGGCAACGCCCCCCATACGACGCGCGGTCGGGTCGTGGACTCGGCCCCTGAGCATCTCCGATCCCAAGCCACCACAAGGCCACGCCAGCGGGGCGCACGCTTCGGTCGGGGCAATCCGCGGCGCCAGCGCTGCCGGCGGGATGAACCGCGTGTCGGTCATACCAAGCGGTTCAAAGATCCTCTCGCGCGCAAAGCGATCAACGGTCTCGCCCGTCGTCCGGTGGACAATCTCGCCCAGCAGTATGAAATTTAAATCGCTATATATGAACCGTTCACCCGGCGGCGACTCAGGCAATTCGTCGGATACCCTGGCAATTGCGGTAGCAACTCCCTCAAAGACCTCTTCCAGCGGAAGGTCAGGCCGCAGCCCAGACACATGCGTGAGCAGGTGCTCGACCGTGATCGGTTCCTTCCCATGCCTGGCGAACTCCGGAATGTACGTGGCAACCGTGTCGCGCAAACGCACTCGTCCGTCTTCGACGAGCGCCATGACGCTCATCGTGGTCGCGACCACTTTCGACAGCGATGCAAGATCGAATATCGTGTCGAGAGTCATCGGATCATCTGGCCCGTCAACCGAGCGCGCTCCAAACGCACGTTGATACACGACCTCACCCTGATGTCCCACCAGCACGACCGCCCCGCGCAGTTGCCCAGCCTGGATCGCAGACTCGACCAGCGTATCGATCCGCTGCAGGCGAGTGCGGTCGATCTCGGCTGAAATCGGTGCGGTGAACAGTCCGCCCCAGAGACAGGCGAGCAGGACCACCCATGCCTGGTGGCGTGGAAAGATCTGAGGACTGTGATCTTGGAGTGGCACCGTTTGGATTATACTTTTGGAGCAGCGAACCGAACGAAAACAGCAGGGTTTGTCCGCGTGAAAGAACCCATGACACCGACCATCCGACCAGTCGCCGGCCAGCTGTTTTTCGTTGTCGGGCTAGTCGTCGCCCTCACGTCGCACGCCGCGGCGCAAGGACGAATCCGAGGCCTCGTCAGCGATCGAGACGGCACCCCCATCGCCGGAGCGTTGGTAACTGCCGAAGAGCTAGCGGCCACCGGGTCGATGACCGCCGTCAGCGACGAAGCGGGGCGGTTCTCGTTCATCGGACTGAACCGTGGTGAGTGGCTCTTCATCGTCCGGTCAGACGGTTTCAAAATGGTGCAGGCAATGGCGAACGTGCGCGCCTCCGGCCCAGGCGCCGTCATGCGATTCACGATGGACCGAGACGTTTTCAATCCTCCGGCACCTCTCGTCGGCGTTCTCGCCGGGCTGAAAGGAAACGATCTTCTCGAAGATTTGACCCGAGCCGACGACCTCTTCGACACCGGCAACTACGACGAGGCGATCGAGGCCTACAGCGCTATCGTCGACGCCGTACCGGCGCTCTCCAGCTTGAACCTGCAGATCGGCCATGCCCACCAGGCACAACAGCGACCGGATCAGGCCCTGGCAGCATACCGGGCCGCACTCGAGGCTGACCCGTCGAATCCCGAGGCCCAGTCGGCTGTCGCCACTGCGGGACAGATCACGTTCGAACGATGACGAAGACGTGGCATTTGCCCTTGGTTTATAATGCTGTTTCGGCTCCCGAGGCGTGGCGGGGTTCCCCCAGCGTATGCTGGCCCCGGTGGGCTGTGTTCGTGAACGATTGCAAGATTTAGGAGCCTCAGATGCGTAAGTTTCTCCTGTCATTGCTGGTCGGCCTCGTTGCCGGTGGCGGTCTCGCGCCCAACGTGCTGGCCCAGGGCGGCATGCTCGCTGGAACGGTGACGGATTCAGAAACTGGGGAAATCATTGTGGGCGCTACCATCACGCTCGAGAACCCAGAGGCGAATCCGCCCATGATCACGGCTGTAAGTAACGATCAGGGGGTCTTCACGTTATTGGGGGCAAACAGCGGGCCGTGGTCCTTGACAGTCACTGCCGACGGGTATCACCCGAACCCAGGAAACATTGTCCTGCGACAGGGCCGAAACCCAGACGCACCTGTTCTGATGGACCGTATTAAGCACCCGCTAGAGCTCGCGCTTGGGCCCGCGGCGACCGCGGGGCTGGATATTGAGGCGGTCGGCGCTGCACTCGAAGCGGCCGACGCGGCCTACGACAGCCAAGACTGGGAAACAGCACTGAGCGGTTACGATGCCACCCTCGAGCAAATCCCGACGTATGTCGACCTCCACCTCAAGCGGGGCAACACGCTCCAGCAGATGACTCGGTACGAGGAGGCTATCGAAGCGTTCCAAACTGCCGCGACCGAACAGCCGGGGCTCCAGGAGCAGGTGGACGCCGCGGTGACTCGGCTCCGGATGGCGATGGGCGACTACGAGGCAGCCGGGGAACTGGCCGCGACCGCCGGTGGATCTCGCGAAGACCTGTACAATCTTGGCGAGGTGGAGTTCGGCCAGGGCAACGTCGATGCCGCCGCGGAATGGTACGAAAAGTCGTCCGCGGTCGACCCTAATTGGGTGAAGCCGCTCTTCAAACTGGCCTTGGTCGCCTTGAATAAGGGCGATATCGCAACCGCCAAGCAATTCTTCGCGCAGGTCGTCGAGAAGGATCCAAATTCCGAAGAAGGTGCCCAGGCCCAAGCGACGCTGGCGGCTCTCCCCTAGCAGCCGTGCAGGGGACGGGCTCCGACCCATCGGAGCAGCACGTAGGTCGAGAGCGCACATCAACATTGGTGAAATCGATGTCTGGGAGTGTGGAGTTTCTTTCAGGGCCTCCCTGTAGTTTTCCGGCTGCCAGATAACCACCGGTCATCAAACCGGGAATGGGCCCTTGTGAAGGGCAGAACGAAGCCTGCTGATTTCCGTCTTCGACCGAACCCGACAAGGCGTTATGGACAACGGTCGTCAACCTGTCCGCGTGCAGAGTGCAGCAATGACCGAGACCGAGACCAACCTGCGCCCCATCCGTTCGGTGGGAGTCCTCGGCGCGGGCACCATGGGCGCCCAAATTGCCGCGCACGTGGCCAACGCTGGGCTGCCGGTTGTACTGCTTGATCTCGATGAGGCCGCGGCCGCCGCTGGTCTGAAGCGCGCAGCCGCGTTGAACCCAGACCCGTTCTTCGTCCGGCACACCCAAACCCGGATTAGCGTTGGGGGATTCGAGACCCACCTCAACACGCTTGCCGACTGCGACTGGATCGTAGAGGCGATCATCGAGCAACTGGACGCGAAACGGGCGCTACTGGAGCGCGTCGAGGCCCACCGCCATCCGGACGCCATTGTGAGTTCTAACACCTCCGGCATTCCCATCGGGCTGATTGCTGAAGGCCGAAGTGAAGCATTCCGACGGCACTGGATCGGTACTCACTTCTTCAATCCGCCACGGTATCTTCGACTCGTCGAGATCATCCCGACCCTTGACACCAACCCGCGGGTGGTCGCAACGCTCACCGCGTTCATGGACCGGTTGCTTGGAAAGGGTGTCGTCGTCGCTAAGGACACGCCGAACTTCATCGCCAATCGGATCGGTCTCTTCGGTGTAATGCGGGTGCTGGAACAACTCGACAGCGGGCGGCACACCATCGAAGAGATCGACGCGATGACCGGTCCCCTCATCGGTCGACCGAAGAGCGCCACATTCCGCACGATGGACGTCGCGGGTCTCGACATCCTCGCGCACGTGGCCTCGAACCTCGTCGAACGACTCGCCTCGGACGATGAGCGCCACGCGTTCAGACTACCAGCGCTGGTTAGCCAACTGGTCGAGCGCGGGTGGATCGGCGAAAAATCTGGTCAAGGGTTCTACAAGAAGGAGCGCGGGCCCAAGGGCAGCACAATCCTCACACTTGATCCGGCGACGCTGGAATACCGGCCCCGCCAGTCGCCCCGACTGCCGGCCCTCGACGCTGTGCGGCCAGTCGATGATCCAACCGAACGCCTTCGCGCCCTCTTCTCTGGCCGGGACGCAGTCGGTGAGTTCATGCGGGCCACCCTAGGGCAGACCTTGGTCTACACGGCCGAGGTAGCACCGTCAATCGCCCACAGTCCGGACGACATCGACCGGGCGATGCGGTGGGGTTTTGGCTGGGACCGTGGTCCCTTCGAGTTGCTGGACGCCCTTGGACCCAACGTGGTTCTGGACGCAACTGGCCGAGACGACCTGTCATCGGCAGCATTGACATGGGCAGGACTAACGCCCAGAACCGAGAACACCCCCAGGAAAATTCGCTCCGCTCCCCTACCCCCGTCAGGACCAGGCTTGCAGATTCTTGGCGTCGCCAAACAGCAGGGTCGCGTAGTGAAGCATTCTGGAGGCGCCAGTTTGATCGACCTCGGAGACGGGATACTGGCAGTTGAGTTTCATTCGAAACTGAACACCATCGGCAACGACACCGTCCAAATGCTGACGGGCGGGGTTACAGAGGCGAGCGAACGGTTTGCTGGGCTGGTTGTTGGCAACGATGCCCAGAATTTCTGTGCCGGAGCCAACCTGATGATGGTGCTGCTCGAGGCCCAGGAGGCGAACTGGGAAGAAATCGATCTCATGGTGCGTAGCTTCCAGCGAGCCGTCATCGGACTGCGGTACTCCCCGGTCCCGGTCGTGGTGGCGCCAGCAGGACTGACCCTGGGCGGCGGATGCGAAATGGTGTTACACGGCGACCGAGTCCAAGCGGCGGCGGAATCTTACCTGGGCCAGGTCGAGGTCGGGGTCGGTCTAATTCCGGCCGGATGTGGCACGAAAGAGTTGACGGTTCGCGCCGTTGACAGCACCGTTCGCGGCACGGATCCGCTTCCGCGACTACAACACGCGTTTGAGACGATCGGGTTCGGTAAGGTCTCCACCAGCGCCGACGACGCGCGGCGCCTGGGCCTGCTGCGCGATGTCGACCACATCACGATGAACCGAGACCGACTGTTAGCAGACGCCAAGGCCACAGCGCTCGGTCGTGTCCAAGCCGGCTACCGGCCGCCGGCGCGTCGCACCTCGATCTCAGTCGGTGGCGAGACTCAGCGAGCTGCGCTCGACCTAGGCATCCACCTTGCGTGGCGGGGAGAACGAATCAGCGACCATGACGCGTTGATCGCGCGCAAGATCGCCCACATCATGACCGGGGGAGACCTGCCGCATCCGGTATCGGTCTCGGAGCAGTATCTGCTCGACCTTGAACGTGAGGCATTCCTGAGTTTGTGCGGCGAGCGCGCAACGCTCGAACGGATCAGGCACACCCTCAAGACCGGCAAGACGCTGCGCAACTGACCGAGACACACTGACATGATTGACGTCGGGTCCGGACCACCACTCGTATTAATTCCCGGAATTCAGGGACGCTGGGAATGGATGCGACCGACCGTTGATGCCCTTAAATCACGGTGTCGAGTCATCAGTTTTTCGCTCGCGGGCGACAGCGGCCGTCCTTTCGATCGCGACCAAGGGTTTGACGCCTATCTCGCCCAGATAGAGGACGTGCTACAACGGGCTGGCGTCGACGACGCCACAGTCTGCGGCGTATCATTCGGGGGACTCATCGCACTACACTGGGCCGCGCGGCGGCCGCGCCGTACGACGGCGCTCATCCTGGTCTCGACCCCTGCGCCGGACTTCAAGCCAGATCGCCGACTACAGCGCTATCTGCGCTCACCGCGCTTATTCTCGCCAGTCTTCGCCCTGCAATCACCGGTTAGGCTGGGACCCGAGATTTGGTGCGCTTTCGACGGGACCATCGACCGACTCGCCTTCAGCGCCCGTCACCTGGCCAGAATCACGCTGTCTCCCTGCTCGCCCGTTCGGATGGCCGAACGAGCGCACCTGATGTCGACGGTCGATTTCAAAGCGGCGTGCGAACAAGTGTCGGCACCCACCCTCGTACTCACCGGTGAGCCAGAGCTGGACCGCGTCGTACCGGTGGCCGGGACTCGATCGTATGTCGACCGTATCACCGGCACCAAGGAGGTGACACTGAACCGTACCGGCCACATCGGTCTCGTGACGCGTCCGCAACGCTTCGCAGAAGTGGTCGGACAGTTCGTGGCATTCACGAACAGTACCGAAGAACACGTTCGGCACACAGCCTAATGACCAGTAGACCGTGATCGAGCCCATGCCGACTTGTCAGCTTTCCGGTCCTGCCGGTGTCCTCGAGGCGCTGTTCGAGCAACCGAGCGGGGTCCCTCGAGCCGCGGTAGTCTTCGCGCACCCGCATCCGCTGCATGGCGGGACGATGCACACCAAGGTCGTCTATCGAGCGGCCAAGACGTTTCTGGAACTGGGATGCGCCGTCCTGCGTTTCAATTTTCGGGGCGTCGGCGATAGTGATGGGGAATGGGATGAAGGACGCGGGGAACAGGACGATTTTCTCGCGGCGCTCGACGCCGCGTCGGCCGCCTACCCAGGACTTGCGCTCTGGAGCGGCGGCTTCTCGTTCGGCGCCTGGATCGCCCTGACCGTCGGCACGCGTGACCCACGCGTGACCCGACTGCTGGCCATCGCGCCGCCGGTCGGAAAGTACGACTGCAGTGACGTCACCGTGAGCCCGAAACCGGTTCACTTCATTCACGGCGAACAGGACGAACTGATCCCCCTCGAGGTAGTGCTGGCACTCTACCAGCAAGTCACACCGCCCAAGACCCTAACGATCATTGAGGGCGCTAACCATCTATTCGACAAACAAGTGGGTGAGGTCGGGGACGATATACGAACGACTTTTCGAATCCGATCACCGGGGGAGGAACAGGCATGACGGATGCAGTAATCGTGTCGGCGGTTCGCACCGCCGTTGGGAGGGCACCGAAAGGTACGCTACGCACCACTCGACCGGATGAAATGGCGGCGATCGTCATCACGGAAGCTCTTCGTAGAGCTCCAGGTATCGAACCGACCGAAGTCGAGGACGTCATACTTGGGTGCGCCATGCCGGAGGGCGAACAGGGTCTGAACGTGGCGCGTATCGCCAGCCTGCGGGCCGGCGTATCCATCGAGGCGTCGGCGGTCACGATCAACCGGTTCTGCTCATCGGGTCTGCAAGCAATCGCATTCGCGGCCGAGCGCATCATGATCGGTGCAGTAGATACGGTCATCGCCGGCGGAACCGAATCGATGAGTCTCATCCCGATGGGCGGACACAAGATTGCTCCAAACCCCCAGCTGATGCGCGACTATCCGGACATCTACTTGTCTACCGGATTGGTTGCTGAAAACCATGCACGGGAAGCCGAGGTCTCCCGCGAGGCCCAGGACGCCTTTGCCCTCAGGAGCCACCAACGCGCCGTCGCAGCCATCAAGGCCGGCCGGTTTCGAGACGAAATCGTTCCGCTGCAGGTTCCGGAAGTAGTGCCCGTTAGCAGCAAGGATGGGACTCCTCAGGTCCGAACCATCGAGTTCGACACGGATGAGGGCCCGCGGACCGACACCTCTCTCGAGGCGCTCGGAGCATTACGACCAGCATTCCACGTCCGGGGCACAGTGACGGCCGGCAATTCATCGCAAACCAGTGACGGGGCGGCGGCAGTCATCGTCACCTCAGCCGAGCGGGCCAAACGGGCCGGCCTGAAGCCGATGGCCAAATTTGTCAACTATGCGACGGCCGGGGTCGAGCCGGAAAGGTTTGGGATCGGTCCGGTGCCAGCGATCAACAAGGCACTCAAACGAGCCGGGCTTACTCTAGACGACATTGACTTAGTCGAACTCAACGAGGCGTTCGCGGCGCAAACGTTAGCCTGTCTGCAAGAACTGCCGATCGATCCGGATAAACTAAATGTCAATGGTGGCGCGATCGCCCTCGGACATCCGCTGGGCTGCACGGGCGCCAAGCTCACCACTTCCTTGCTCTACGAACTGGAACGGCGACAAGGAAAATATGGGCTGGTGACCATGTGTGTCGGCGGAGGGATGGGTGCGGCGGGCATCTTTGAGCGACTGACTTGACGCGGGACATTGCAACGCAGAATCCCACATCTCATCAACGAGGCACTCCATGGCAACAACGGCCCCCACAGCATCCACAGTCACCGGCGGCATCTGGCTTTTCGAGGACACCAATGCCGGCGCAACCTTTACCCCGGAGCGCTTGAGCGACGAGCATCGTCTTATCGACCAGACCACCGAAGAGTTCGTCTCCAAAGAGATCATGCCCAACCACGACCAGCTCGAGACTAAAGACTGGGACCTGGCACGTAGGCTAGTCCAACGCGCGGGTGAATTGGGCCTAATGGGAACCGATGTTCCAGAGGCCTATGGTGGCATCGATCTCGACAAAGCATCGTCCGTTGTCGTCGGGACCCGGGTTGGACAGGGCGGTTCGTTTGGGTCCACCTTTGGAGCGCAGACCAGTCTCTCGATTCTGCCACTAGTCTGTTTCGGAACAGAAACCCAGAAACAGAAGTATCTGGGCAAGCTCGTCAGCGGTGAGTGGGTCGGCGCCTATTGTCTCAGTGAGTCCGGGTCAGGCTCGGACGCCCTCGGCGCCAAAACGCACGCCGCCCGTCAGGACGACGGTAGTTACGTGCTGAGCGGCGAGAAAATGTGGATCACCAATGGAGGTTTCGCTGATCTCTACGTCGTGTTCGCCAAGGTCGACGGAGAGCACTTCACCGCGTTCCTCGTCGAGCGAGGCTACTCCGGGGTGAGCAACGGCAAAGAAGAGCACAAGATGGGACTCCACGGGTCCTCCACCACGCCGGTCATTTTGCAAGACGTCAACGTGCCAGCCGAGAACGTGCTCGGCGACGTCGGCAAGGGGCACAAAGTCGCGTTCAACACCCTCAACTATGGAAGATTTAAGTTGGCAGTCGCAGCCAGCGGCGGGGCGCAGGTCGCAATCGCCGAAGCGGCCCGATACGCGGCCGAGCGCCATCAGTTTGGACGCCCCATAGCCAGTTTCGGCGCCATCAAGCACAAACTGGGTGAAATGGCGGTACGCTTGTTCGCCGTCGAGAGCATGATTTTTCGAACCACTGGACTCCTTGATGCGTCGCTGGCGGACCATGATGCCGGCGACGCTGACATCCTGCGAGAGACCCTGGAGGAGCTCGCCGTCGAGTGTTCCATTCTCAAAGTAGCCGGAAGCGAGATGATCGATTACGTCCTGGATGAGAATGTCCAAATCCACGGTGGCAACGGATTCGTGAAGGACTACGCTGCCGAGCGTCACTACCGTGACTCGCGGGTCAATCGTATCTTCGAGGGCACGAACGAAATCAATCGACTGTTGATACCGGGAACGCTCGTTCGCCGTGCGCTTAAGGACAGGCTTCCACTAATCGCCGAAGCCAGACGATTGCAGGACGAGATCATGAACCCACCAGCATTGCCGGAGGACTCTGACGCACCACTGTCCGATCAGGTTAGAAGTGTTGGCGCATTCAAGAAGACGGCAGTCATGGTGTTGGGTCTGGCGATGCAGCGGTATGGAGAAAAACTGACCGACGAGCAGGAAGTCCTGTCGTGGGCGGCGGACATTCTAATCGACACCTTCGCCGCCGATAGCGCGGTGGTGCGCGCGTTGCAGGCCTCAACCGACGCCCCAACAACCGCGCTGCTTCAGCAGGACGCCGCCTCCATCTATGTCAACGACGCCGCTGGCCGGATTGAAACAGCGGCCAAGTCGGCCCTCGCGACCATGGCTGAGGGAGACGACCTCCGATTGAATCTGGCCGCGCTGCGACGACTCTTGAAAGTCACCCCCGTCAACACGGTCGTTAGGCGGCGCCGACTTGCAGACGCCGTCGTCGGCAGGGCAGGATATACGCTGAATTAGAAGACGAGTCGATGCTGGGAAAGAATTTTCGTGAACGACCGACGGACGTGACGCCCCCAGGCGTGGGTGTATTCTGCGTCGCGATAGTACTGGCGGTTGGCTGCAGCGCCCCACCGCCTGACGAATCCTCGTGGCTCGATGTGTTGGTGGAGGACCGAAACCTGAAGGACGATTTCTTCCGGGAGTCGCCGTCATCTCCCATTCCCGTCGACCGCCGAGGCGCATTGCTCCCGATCAACTATTACGAGCCTGACCCCACGTATCGAGTTCCGGCCGCTCTTGAAGTCTCACCGGAACAACCTGTCTTCCAGATCCCGTTCTCGACAGGCCAGATCTTCCCAATGCAACGCGTGGGCATCCTCAAATTCGCGATCAACGGCCAGCCGATGACACTGTCGGCACTGGCCGAGACCCCGGTACGTTCAGTCGAATCGCTGTTCATCATGTTCAAAGACGCCACCAATGACTCCGAAACGTATGGCGGCGGACGATACATCGAACTTCCTCGTACGTTGACCGGTCACTACGAATTGGATTTCAATCGGGCGTACAATCCGAACTGTTACTATGACGAGTCGTGGGAGTGTCCGGTCCCACCGCGGGAGAACTGGTTGACCGCACCGATCCCGTCTGGCGAACGACTTGCTCCCGGGTACGGCGCACCCCACGTTCCGCTCACCACCGACCCAGAATCCGGAACCGCCGCCTCGTTGCAGGGACTACCCTAGCGACCAACACTCGTGCCACTCTCAGGCGTGGTCTTCGATTTCGACGGTGTGCTTGCCGACAGCGAGCCACTACACCTGCGCGCGTATCGGGACACCTTGACACCGTTCAGCATCGACCTCACCGAAAGCGACTACTACAAACGCTACTTGGGGTTCGACGACGTGGGAGTGTTTCGCGCGGTTGCGAAGGACCAAGGGTGGTTGCTGACCGAGGCCCTACTGACCGAACTTGTACGAACCAAGGGGCAGCGATTCGATGCCCTCGCGGTAGATGGGAACGCACTGTTTCCCGGCGCGGTCGACTGCGTTCGTCGATTCGCCGCCGCAGTGCCAGTAGCGGTGGCGTCAGGTGCACTCAGAGGAGAAATAGAGGCGCTGCTGTTACCGGCTGGTCTCCGACACCATTTCAAAGCGATCGTGGCATCAGGTGAAACTCCACACTCAAAACCAGCGCCGGACCCGTACCTACGTGCGGTCGAGTTGCTGCGTCCGTTCGCTATCGAGGCGGGGCTTGACCCCAACGGCTGCTTCGTGGCAATCGAAGACTCAAGTTGGGGTGTCGAGTCGGCGTTGGCGGCCGGACTTCGT
>DQEK01000146.1:0-2459 GCA_003533545.1 Acidobacteriota bacterium
ATGAATGCCTCGTCGAACGCCGGATCGTCCGGGCCGGGGAACTCGCCATCCAGGACACCGTCCTCGTCGAGCCGGAGCAGACCCGGCTGCGGGTTCGGTCGGCTCGGGTCGGCGTCCGGCGCCTCGAAGAAAGCGGTGGCGCCGGTGCGGGTATTGTGGCCGATCATCTGAACCGACATGACGCCTTGCTCGAACCACTCCACGCCTGCCGAACGACAGAGATAGACCCACACCACGTCAGTCATCGGCGCTCCCACCGCGTCTCGACCTTCGAGTCGATTAACCCGTGAGCCCACGTAACAGCCACCCTTGAAGTCCGGGTTGTCGCAGGCGAGCTCTTCCTGGTCGTGGAAGACCTCGACACCGTCGACGTGAATCGGAACGCGTACACCCTCGCCACAGTCGATGGTCGGCACCACCCCGAGATCCGGCCCCACGAGCCGGGCGTATTCCGACGCGGTCGCCGGCATGCGCTGGGCCGGCTTGAGCTGAGCGTTAAGTCCAACCAGGGCGAGGCCTAGGAGGGCAAACGTCGTGAACAACAACCGCGACACCGCTTTTCGCATGAGACTCCTCGATTGACGACCGTCGGTAGCCTAATCTCTATCGCGTATCGTGTCGGTTTGTCCACAGGCCTACCCTGTCGTGCCGACGCATCGCTACGTTCTCGATAGGAAAAATCGGTTCCTGCGGTATAAATGACTTATGGCCTATCGTGCGGTGTTTCGCTGTATCGCCGGGTGTCCCGGTGAATTCCCTATCTGGGAACCGGTCTACCGTTGCCCAACCTGTAGTGATCTACTTGAAGTCTCACACGATCTCGGGGCTCTGAAAAATCGTTCGGCCAGTGCCTGGATGCGGTTGTTCGACGAGCGCTACAAACGTACAGCTTGGCCGTACGGCTCGTCCGTGTGGGGCAAGAAAGAATGGGTATGCCCTGAGATACGCGACGAATCTGTCATTTCGATGGACGAAGGCGGCACCAACCTATTCTGGGCAGAACGGTTCGGGCGCGAGCTCGGCATGCACGATTTGTGGGTCAAGATGTGCGGCAATTCGCACACCGGTTCGTTTAAGGACCTTGGCATGACGGTACTCGTTTCCGTCGTGCGACAGATCATCGAGGACGGCGGCACGATTCGCGCGGTCGCCTGTGCCTCTACTGGTGACACCTCGGCTTCGCTTGCCGCCTATGCCGCCGGGGGCGGTGTGCCGGCGATCGTCCTGTTGCCACGCGGCAAAGTCTCAACGGCGCAGCTGCTCCAGCCGATTGCTAACGGCGCCCTTGTCCTTGCACTCGACACCGACTTCGACGGGTGCATGGCAATCGTGCAGCGACTGTCACAGGACGAAGGTATCTACCTGGCCAACTCGATGAATAGTCTCCGTCTTGAGGGACAAAAAACGGTGGCCATCGAGATGGTTCAGCAGCTTGACTGGGAGGTCCCTGACGTCGTGATTATCCCCGGCGGCAATTTAGGGAACGTTAGCGCGCTCGGGGCGGGTTTCGAGATGATGGCTTCGCTAGGGATAATCAACAAGCAGCCACAAATTGTTGTGGCCCAAGCCGAAGCCGCAAACCCGCTCTACCTTGCCTACCAGAACAACTGGGCATTCTCGCCAGTCGTCGCTAAGCCGACGCAAGCGTCGGCGATCCAGATTGGCAACCCCGTGTCGGTCCGTAAGGCCATCCGCACGCTGCAGCGTCACAACGGTATCGTGGCACAGGCGTCAGAAACCGAACTGGCTGAAGCCGCAGCTCGGGCCGACCGCACCGGCATGTACAACTGCCCGCACACTGGAGTGGCACTCGCCGCGCTTATCAAACTCCGAGAACGTGGTGAAATCGATCCGTCAGCACGGGTAGTGGTCGTCTCCACGGCAAGCGGTCTCAAGTTCACGGATTTCAAGCTTGGCTACCACGAACGCCGACTCCCCGATGTACGCCCGAGTCACGCCAACGCCCCGCTGGAGCTTGCCAACGACTACGACGCTGTGCGTAAGGCAATTGACCGTCATGCTTCCGAGCGAGCCTAACAGCTCCCGAGAGACGACCAGTGTCTAAAAACCTTCGTGCTATTATTGTTTCTGAGGTGGGCTGTGCCGATTTTTGAGTACGAGTGTCGAGACTGTCAGAGAGGTTTCGAATTACTGGTACGTGCTCAATCGGTCCCGGCCTGTCCCAGCTGCGACGGCACCTCACTCAGGAAACGGCTCTCGGCCTTTGCTGTTGGCCGAGGGGAGCCGGCGACTGGTTCCCTAGTGCCACCGGCGTGCGGAAGTTGCGGCGACCCCCGCGGACCCGGCTCCTGTTCGATCAACTGACGCCGCCTAAGGCCCCAGATGTCGGTACCCAGGATCACGAAAGAAGAGTTGAAGGCTCGTATCGAAGAAAACGACGCCGACCCCCCGGTCATCCTCGATGCTCGCTTGAAGTATCCCTACGAACACAGCACCGT
>DQEK01000146.1:2767-2954 GCA_003533545.1 Acidobacteriota bacterium
GTATCCCTACGAACACAGCACCGTGATGCTCCCGGGGGCCCTGCGCGTGGACCCCGAGGGCGCTCAGCCCCCGGCTGGGCTCTCAAACGATCGCGACATCGTGACGTACGATTCCGACCCCGAGGAGCTCGTTAGTGCCCGCGTGGCGGCCATGCTCATCCGACAAGGGTTCCGCGCCTGCGCACTC
>DQEK01000144.1 GCA_003533545.1 Acidobacteriota bacterium
GTCGGTATCCAGGGCAACGGGCCGGGCGGCACCGACACCATCCCGTTGGGGCTGGCTGCCGCAAGCGCGGATACGATTGCCGCGGATGCGGTGATGTCAAAAGCTATGGGGTTTGAACCGCTCGAAGTGGGTACGGTGTTTTACGGAGATGCGCTTAACCTGGGAGTCGGAGACCTGGACAACATCGAGATAGCCGGTATTGTTTTGTCCGACCATGTACGTTCATTCAAACCCCATGAGACGATCGATCTTCAAAGAAAATGGGCCATAATCGGGGATTGGGCCACAGCCAACGTTATATCGTAGACAATGCCGCTGTGCAGCGCCCGAATTCAGGACGTGACGCAGTATGTCACCATCATCCTTTTGCCCTGCCGCTGTTGTGCCCCTGCCCCACCTCCTCCTCAGCGGGACACCGGCCGGAAAAACGCACCGCCCGATCTTGGCGCACCTGGATCAGTCCCGCCCTGTCCCCCTGTCCCTGAAGTACGGCACGCTTCCTTTCGATTTCCGAATCCAGCGCCCGGGAGATGCTGAAGCCTTGGCTCAGCCCGTCACCCGGAGATCAAGTGGCGCCAAGGGACCGATAAGCCTTGCGGTCCAACCCCAAAAAACGGTTGACATTACATGGTCCATATGGTAGCGTAATATTGTATCTACCAATCCTGAATTTTTGATCCGGAGAGCAGATCCCGTGGAGAAAGATTCTTCTTATTACGATGTGTATCAGAGCCCGCTCGTGGAACGGTATGCCACGCGGGAGATGAGCGAAGTTTTTTCAGCCAACACCAAGTTTCGAACGTGGCGTAAATTGTGGATCGCCCTGGCCGAATCGGAGCAGGAGCTGGGAGTACCGATCACGGATGAGCAGATCGCTTCCCTGCGCAGGTTCCAGGATGAGGTGAACCATGAACGCGCCCAGGAAATCGAACGGGAAACGCGGCATGATGTTATGGCTCATATTCGTGCATACGGTGAGCAGTGTCCGGACGCCCGGGCTATTATCCACTTGGGAGCGACCAGCGCGTTTGTCGGCGACAATGCCGATCTCGTCATCCTGCGGGATGCCATGCAAATCATTCTTCGAAAGCTGGTCAATCTTATCAGCGTACTCGGAACGTTCGCCGAGACCTATCGCGACCTGGTGACCCTCAGCTTCACACACTATCAGGCGGCACAGCTTTCTACCGTCGGAAAAAGGACCTGCCTCTGGGCGTATGATCTGGCACTCGATCTGGAAGACCTTGAAGTTCGTCTCGACACCCTACGTTTCCGCGGCGCAAAAGGTACGACCGGGACGCAGGAAAGCTACATGAAACTGTTTAACGGAGATGAGGATAAAGTCAAAAAGCTGGATGCGCTGATATCCCGGAAACTGGGATTCGCGTCTTCCTTTGCGGTTACGGGACAGACCTATCCCCGTAAAGTGGACAGCCAGGTGCTGGACGTGATGTCCGGCATCGCACAGTCTGCTTACAAATTCTCGAACGACCTGAGGCTGCTGCATAACCTGAAAGAGATGGAGGAACCCTTCGGATCGAAGCAGGTGGGCTCTTCCGCCATGGCGTACAAGCGCAATCCCCGTCGGTGCGAGTTGATTGCGGCCCTGTCCAGGCACGTGATCGTCAACAGCCTCAATCCTGCCCTGACCGTGACGGGACAATGGTTCGAGCGGACGCTGGACGATTCTGCAAATCGCCGGTTATCCCTGCCGGAGGGGTTCCTGGCGGTGGATGGATTGCTGAATGTCTACCTCAATGTTGCCTCTGGTATGGAAGTGTACCCCACCGTTATCCGTCGTCATGTTATGGACGAACTGCCGTTTATGGTGACGGAGGAATTGCTCATGGAGGGGGTCAAGGCAGGAGGGGACCGCCAGGAGATGCATGAACTTATCCGACATCATTCCGTGGAAGCCGCCCGGGCGGTAAAAGAGGAAGGCCGTGCAAATGATCTGCTGACGCGTTTAGCAGACGAACCAGGGTTCGCAGCCATAAAAGAACGTCTCGATCAGCTCACTGACCCGGCCCGTTTCTGCGGCCGTGCACCGCACCAGGTTGATGAATTCCTCTCAGGTGTGGTCGGTCCCATCCGAAAAAAATATGCGGGCCAGCTTGGCATGGACGCCGCCGTCAACGTGTAACATATGCCGAATCGAATCAGCGTACTTTCGGAAGACATAGCCAACAAGATTGCGGCCGGAGAGGTGGTGGAGCGGCCTGCGGCCGTGGTGAAAGAGCTGATCGAGAACGCACTCGATGCGGAGTGTACGCGTATTACGGTGGAAGCAAAATCAGGCGGCAAGCAACTGATCCGAATCACCGACAACGGGTACGGCATGGAGCGTGAGGATGCGGTTCTCGCGTTCAATCGTCATGCAACCAGTAAGATACATGGTATCGATGATTTGTCCCATATAGGCACCTTCGGATTTCGCGGCGAGGCTTTGCCGAGTATCGCCTCGGTGTCTCACTTCCTTCTGCGGACCAGAGCCCGCGGGGCGTCACGCGGTTTCGAGGTCCGCGTGTCTGGTGGAGCTACTGTGTCGACCCGGGAAGTCGGTGCGTCAGAGGGGACCACCATCGAGGTGACCGATCTCTTCTACAACGTGCCAGCGCGTCGGAAATTTCTCAAGTCTGACGGTGCCGAAACAACCCAGATATCACGACTGGTCACGCAGCTAGCGCTTGCCCATGCCGGCGTTGGGTTCAGCCTGGTAAGTGGATCTCGACGCTTGCTGCAGTGTCCGCCTGCGGCCGGACTGGCCGACCGGCTCTTTCAACTCTACAAAGGTCGTGATGATCTGGTTGAGGTGCATAAAGAGGCGGCCGGTATTCGTGTGGCTGGATTTGTGGCCGCGCTCGCCGGTGCAGGCGAGGGGCCTCGTCGAGGGCCGCAGAACATCTTTGTAAATGGCCGGGCAATAAAAGACCGCACCATCGCGCACGCGGTCGTTCATGCCTACAGTACGGCAACCATCAAGGAGCGTAGCCCTGAGGTGCATCTCTTTCTGGACGTGCCTCCGGACCGCGTCGATGTCAACGTGCACCCCACTAAGGCGGAAGTGCGGTTTCTGGAGCAGTCTCTCGTGCACGAGGTGTTGCGCCGTGCTATCGGTGAGGCGTTAGAACGGGGTCGCCCACCTGAGATTCATCTGGATATCGACACGGATGCGCCTCTGGCGTCTACCCGGTCTCCACCGTCGGCGACCCTGCTACAGCCTGAAGAGGTTGCTGGAGTGAGGGGGGGCGACGGGGCGGTCTTGGACTCGAACTCACCGGGTCCAGTAGGTCTGTCTGGGAAGCACCCACTACGCGATCTCGTCCGAGAAGTTCGTCCGAATGCCGTCGAGGCAGTCAGCGTAGGGGAACGGCCGCTGCTACCACTTGGTCAGTTCCGAGACACGTTCATCATCGCGATCGACGACGAGGGGATCGCGATTATTGACCAACACGTGGCCCACGAGCGGATCCTGTTTGAGCAAGTTATGGAACGACTGACCCAGGGCGATCTTGAGCGTCAGTTGCTCCTCACTCCTATGATCGTGGATCTTGCGGCGGCCGAACGGCAAGCGGTGGCGGCCCACGAGGCAGCGCTTGATCGACTGGGGTTCGACATCGAGCAATTTGGAGGGGAGAGCGTTCGTGTCTCTGCTGTTCCGGCGCTCCTTAGTCTAGCTGCCTGCGAGACGACGGTGCGATCGTTGGCTCAGGACCTGGATGGGTTGGATCAAGGCAGTGCTGTCAGCGAGGCGCTGAGACAAATCGCTGCGACGACGGCGTGCCACGCTGCAGTCAAAGCGCACGACCGGTTGACACCAGAAAAGATGACCTATCTTCTCGACGAACTCCGACGTACTTCGCATTCTTCCGTGTGCCCGCACGGCCGACCGGTGGTCTTGCGCCTTTCGCGGAGAGAAATCGAGCGACGGTTCGGGCGGATTTAGACGCTCCGAAACCGATCCGTACGCCGCCAGTGAACGTCTATTCTCTGTCGCTGCGAGCGGATGGCAGCCTATGGTTGTCGTCTGCCTGTCCTACCCCTGGGCTCGCAGCACCTGGAGACGCAGAAGAAACGAAACGGTGGGGACACGGACACGCGGTCTGCTACCGAGACGGAGTGTCTTTCCAAGCATGTCCACGTCGTTGGTGAAGTGGTCTGTTTGCGCTTGATCAGAAGCTCAGCCGGTGGACCCTGTCATGTTACGGCGCGGAAAACGAACGAGTACGAATCGGTTACTCTTTCGTAATCCGTTTGACGAGCAGATAACCTAGGATAAACGCGGCCACACCGAAGCCGAAGATCCTCGGGCTCGGTCCGAGTGGACCGGCTATCAGAATCGCCTCGAGGAGTGCTGCCATTCCCAGGAGTTGTAGACCCCGACCGATGTAGTACGTTGCGCTCGGCATTAGCTGGGCGAATCGTCTTGGTTTTTGGCGTTCTCGCGCCGTCGGGTTTTCAGATTCCGCCAAGCCGACAGCCGGCGGTCTAGTTCCTTCTCGAATCCCCGCGTCGTGGGAACGTAGTATTGCCGTCCTCGTAGCGAAGTTGGCAGACAATCCATCGCGCTGACTGCCTCTGGTTCGTCGTGGGCATAGCGGTAGCCCTTGCCGTAGCCGAGTTCCGTCATGAGTCGCGTCGGGGCGTTGCGCAGGTGCAAGGGAACCGGGTCTGCCACTTCCCGGTGCGCGTCGGTGGCGGCACGTGAATAGGCGGTGTAGACCGCGTTACTCTTGGGAGCAGCTGCGAGATACACGGTTGCTTGGGCCAGTGCGGTATTGGCTTCCGGCATGCCGATGAAGTGTACGGCCTCCTTGACGGCCACCGCCAATGCCAAGGCCTGCGGGTCGGCGTTTCCAATGTCTTCCGAGGCAAAACGGATCAGACGTCTGGCGATATAGAGGGGGTCCTCTCCGGCCTCGACCATGCGTGCCAGCCAGTAAACCGCGGCGTCTGGGTCGCTGTTGCGCATCGACTTGTGGAGCGCGGAAATCAGGTTGTAGTGTTCTTCGCCGTCCTTGTCGTAGACGAGTGCACGCCGTTGCATCACGTCGGCAACGAGGGCCGCATCGAGTCGAGCCGACACTGGGTCCCCG
>DQEK01000149.1:0-6476 GCA_003533545.1 Acidobacteriota bacterium
CTATTTGACTATAGGGGCGGTTCACCTTGCAGGCTTGGGCGCAGACCGAAAATCGGTGAAGCTGGTGCCGTATTCGCTGCTCTGACGGACGGGACTATATGGACGCGATTAAGGGTTTTATCGATCTGTTTGCTGACCCGCGATTGTTCTTCGCTATGACGGTGGTAGCGCTGATGCTGATTGTGTGGAAGCGCGAGGCTTTTGCATCGAACAGTTGGGGCTGGGGGTTGATGGCCTTTCTGGCGGTGCTGTTTGGATTCGGACTGACGGATGAGAATTTCAACCTTATTCTCACCAAGCCTGACAACGTTCCCATTGTGGCGCTGATCTTCCTTTTGATTTTCTTTACTTGGTTCTCCATGCGTGAGGCCGTCGTGAACGATCGTCGGCTGGCGGCAGGGGAGCCAACGGTCGAAGAGGATGAAGAGGATCGGGTCTGGACGTGGCCTGACCTGGTATACACCGAGTTGATCGCGATGGTGGTGGTTACCGTCGTGTTGATCGTTTGGTCGATCGTGCTCGAAGCACCTCTCGAACAACCGGCGAACAACGCCAATACGCCGAATCCATCGAAGGCGCCGTGGTATTTCTTGGGTTTGCAGGAGATGCTGGTCTATTTCGACCCTTGGCTGGCTGGTGTGGTGCTGCCGTCTCTCATCATCGTTGGGCTGATGGCGATTCCGTACATCGACAAGAACCCCAAGGGGAATGGTTACTACACGTTCAATGAGCGGAAGGCAGAGGTAACGATTTTTCTGTTCGGCTTTGTGGTGTTGTGGTCGTCTCTTATCGTGCTTGGCACGTTTCTGCGGGGGCCAAATTGGAATTTTTTCGGTCCGTTCGAGTACTGGGATATCCACAAGCTTGAGGCGCTGACCAACGTGCAGCTATCCGAGTTGATCTGGGTGCAGGCGTTTGGCATGGCGTTGCCAGAGCATTGGCTTCCCCGTGAGATCTTCGGAATCATACTCACGGTTGCCTATGTGGCGGTCTTGCCGGTGGCTCTGGCCAAGAAGGGGTTGACAAAATATTACGAGAAACTGGGGCCGGCACGTTACTACGTGGCGGTCCTGCTGTTTCTTTCGATGCTATCCCTCCCGGTGAAGATGCTGACTCGATGGCTGTTCAATTTGAAATACGTTGTGTCGATTCCGGAGTTTTTCTTCAATATCTAACGTTCTTCGAGGACGGCGAGATGGCGAGTTATGGCAGATAAGCGGGCAGTTGGACACGCCTACAACATTGATTTTCTGAACGTGGTGTTCGCCGCGTCCAGCCTGTTCGCGTTGTTTTCGACGGTCTGGATGGTGTGGGATGACTACGACCGGGAATGGAAGAACTACCAGCGCCAGTTCACGCAGCTTGAAATGGAGGTTACGCGTGCCGGGTTAGCCCAGGCCCAGCAGGAGACCGACCAGACTCGGTTGGCTGAACTGACGGCGCAGCGCCAGGCTGCCGGGCAACAGGTCGAGGCCAATGCCGGGCAGGTGGGCGAACTGGAAAGCCAGTTGGCCGAGGTAGACCGGCAGTTGTACGTCGCGAACCAGAATTTTCAGTTTACCAAGGCGAACTACGACGTTGAGCGGTATGCGGTCGAGGTTGAACGAGACGAAGCGCATGCTGAGCATCCCGAAGAGGAAATCGAAATCGAGGGTGAGGCGGCCGTGGCCGCGCGCTACGAAGAGTGGGTTGCACTCGGCCTTGAGGTTGAGGCGCTGGACGCGCAGCGCGATGACTTGCGTGGTCAGATCGCCGCTTTTGGCGAAGAGGCCGCCAGCATCGATAGCGAACTCGGGGAGTTGACTGGGGAAACCGAGCGGCTATCTGGCTTGGTGTCGGACCTTGAACCCAGCCTCGTCGAGGACTACCTTCTTAATGCGCCGCTGTTGGACTTCATGGCGCCGACGTTGACGGTCCGGCAGGTCATCACGCCGAACATGGTCGAAGACGTGAATTTTACGCGGGTCCCCAAGATGGACCGGTGCCAAACGTGTCATCTCGCGATCGACCGAGTGGGTTACGAGGATTACCCGCAGCCGTTTAGTACGCATCCGAATCTGGAGACCTACGTCGGTAGTGGGTCGCCGCACCCGCTGGAATCCACAGGTTGCACGGTATGCCACGAGGGAATGGGGCAGTCGATCTCGTTCGTCGATTCTGCACACACGCCCTCCGGGCCTGAGCAGACTGCGCAATGGGAGGAAGAGCACGACTGGGAAGAGTCGCACCTCTGGGACTACCCGATGCTTCCGACAAGTATGACCGAAGCGTCGTGTGCGAAGTGTCACAAGGAGGAAACCTTCATTCCGGAAGCAGACAATCTGAACGTCGCCTATGGCATGTATGAACGTGCTGGATGTTACGCGTGTCACAAAACTCGTGGGTTCGAGGGGCTTCGAAAGCCTGGTCCCAACCTAACGAAAGTGGCGTCCAAGCTGGATGCAGAGTGGGTAGCGACCTGGATCCGGGACCCACGCGCGATGAAGCCAGGCACCTGGATGCCACGTGTTTGGTACAACTCGAACACGGACGGAGCGGAGTACGCGGTTCGGAACGAGGTTGAGATTGACGCAGTCGTGGCATATCTCTTCGCGAACTCAGGCGAACACGAGGTCGCCGTCTCTAATCCACGGCCTGGGAGTGCCGAGCGAGGGCAGGAGGTCGTCGAGTCGGTGGGCTGTCTGGCCTGTCATATCACTGGCGACGAGTCGCGTCAGGATGCTGGCCCGCGGAGGACTTTTGGGCAGCCGTTGCAAGGTATTGGCGGAAAGACCAGCTACGCGTGGCTCTTCGATTGGGTGCGGGACCCTCGCCATTACAGCGCTGACACCTACATGCCGGATCTGCGTCTTACAGATGCCGAGGTGTCGGATGTGGCAACGTATCTGTCCAGCTTGCAGGGGGGGGCGGGCACGCCCGCGGGTGCGACCTATCAGGCTTCCGATGTGGATGCCGTGTTGTTGGACTACATGCGGGCGATCGTGCCATTTGAGGAGGCGCAAGTCACTTTAGCAGCGCTGAGTCCAGAGGAGCGACTGCTTGATCTTGGTGAGCGAGCCATTGGGCGATATGGTTGTTTCAGTTGCCATGAGATTAGTGGTTTCGAAGAGACCCAGGCAATTGGCACCGAGTTGTCTGAAGAGGGAAGTAAGTTGCTGCCTCAGTTCGATTTTGCGTTCGTGCATGATATTCCGCACACGAAACGCGACTGGATTCACCAAAAGCTCGAAGATCCACGTGTTTTCGATGTGAACCGTATTCTGCAGCCTCTCGAGAAGCTGCGCATGCCTGACTTCGGTTTCTCGGAGGAGGAGGCAAGGCTTTTAACGACCGCCGTAATGAGCTTCCAACGGGACGTTCAGCCGAAGCAGTCACATGTGCCCAGGTCGGCCCGTAAGGATGCAATCGTTGATGGCCGCAATCTCATTAGGCGCCGGAATTGTGTCGGTTGCCACGAGATGGAAGGAGACGGCGGTGACTATCGTGAACTGGTAGAAGAGCCGTCGCTCGCGCCACCTCTGTTGACGCCGGAAGGCGCGAAGGTGCAACCGGATTGGTTGTATGCGTTCTTTCGTGGGCCAATTACTATCAGGCCGTGGTTGCAGGTTCGGATGCCGACCTTTGGGTTGGAGGACGAACACTGGAACGAAGTGATTGATTACTTTGCTGCTGTGTCTGACGTCGGAGGTCCATTCAGGACTCACCAACCTACGGGTACCGCCGAGACGACCCGCATCGGTGAGGAGTTGTTTGAGTTGCTGCAGTGCCAGAGTTGCCACGTGCTTGATACGATTCCTGCCGACCGCGATGTATCGAATCTGGCACCGGACCTCCGCATGGTGCGTGAGCGATTGCGCCCCGACTGGGTTCTAGAGTGGTTGATTAGGCCACTGGATATCCAACCGGGGACCGGGATGCCCACATTCTTTACGGAATACCCAGTTTCGCTATACCCGCAACTGGAGGAGGATGCGGTCGCCCAGATTCAGGCGATACGGGACTATCTTCTGACGTTTAGTGGCGGTCCAAGTCCTTTGCGGGGGAATTGACCCCCTGTGTCTGGTCGCTCTCTGTTCTAGGTTGAGACGCAACCGAGTCTGCCGACGCGGCCTGCCTGGGTCCCCGCCTGTTCTCGCTCTTACGCGCCTGAGAGCGACCTGCTGGTTTACTTGAACTGAAGTTCGTCCGATCGGATCAGTGCCGCGCCTGCGGCCTGCATCTCGTTAAGCGCTCGTTTGGCGTCGCCTGGCGAGAGTTCGACCGGGGCGATCGCGTCGCTGAGGAGCGTCACATTCCACCCTGCTTGTAAGGCGTCGAGGACTGAATGCTTCACGCAGTAGTCGGTCGCGAGACCACCTACTGCGAGATGGCCGACGGTTCGTTTTCGGAGGTCGTCGGCCAGGAGGATGCCGTCGTCTAGCTGTCCATCAAATGCGGAGTAGCCGTCGCTGTTTATCGAGCATCCTTTGCTCACGAGAACGGCGTCACTGGGCACGAGGAGATCGCCGTGAAATTTGGCTCCTTCGGATCCAGCTACGCAATGCACGGGCCAGCGCCCTCCGCCTGTTACAAAGTGCGTGGAGTCCGGAGGATGCCAGTCTCGAGTGAAATAGACAGGCAACGCGTGGGCATGGGCTAGCGCCAACACTCGATTCAGAACCGGGACGATCTGATCGCCCTTCTGTACCGCTAGAGAGCCTCCTGGACAGAAATCCCGCTGCACGTCGATGACAAGCAGCGCCTCCGGTGTCGATGTGTGCCGGACCGAAACTGAACGCCCGAGCATGGGTGATACATTACCACCCGTGACATCGGGAGCACGTGCTCGAGACGTCGTTCGGTGGAGGCATCACACTTCGTGGTCGCTACTTCTTCGGTCGCCGTTTCCCAGTTTTATCAGAGCGCGCGGGGAAGTCTAGATTTGAGGCGGCGTACTAGTAACTTTGATCATCGATAGCGGAAGTGCTCTCAACTGACCTGTACCAGTTCACCATGGCCGCGGGCTATCACGCAGCCCAGGATGGGACCAATGCGTCATTCGAGCTCTTTGTGCGAGAACTACCGTCGTCACGGAACTACCTAGTTACGGCTGGGCTGGAACAGGCCCTGTCCGTTCTTGCGGAGTGGCGGTATACGAGAGACGAGATCCAGTATCTTCGGTCGGTACCCGCATTGCGGAGTGCGGGGCCCGAATTCTTTGACGAGTATTTGCCTCGGTTACGGTTTAGCGGCGAGGTTTGGGCGATGGCGGAGGGAACGCCCGTCTTCGCGGGAGAGCCGATTTTGCGGGTAACCGCACCGCTGGAAGAGGCCCAACTTGTGGAGACCGCGTTGCTGTCCACTGTGCTTTTTCAAACGTCGGTTGCGAGTAAGGCCGCTCGCGTGACCGATGCGGCCGCTGGTCGCCCGGTCATGGAGTTTGGCGGGCGCCGCGCTCATGGTGTCGACGCGGCTCTATTTGCTTCCAGGGCGGCCTACCTGGGTGGGTGTAGCGCTACGTCGAATGTTGAGGCGGGATACCGTTTTGGGATTCCCGTGGCCGGCACGATGGCTCACTCGTGGGTCATGGCGCATTGTGACGAGCTGACCGCGTTTGAGCGCGACATGGCGTTGCATGGTTCGGATTCCGTTCTGCTGATCGATACCTACAACTCGGTAACGGCGGCCCAGAAGATCGTGAGTGCGGGGCTTCGGCCGGCCGCAGTTCGGATCGACAGCGGTGATCTTGCAAGGGTCAGCGTGGCCGTTCGGAGTATTTTTGATGCCGGCCCGCTTTCAAGTACTCGAATCTTGGTAAGCGGAGATCTGGACGAGCATCGAGTGGCGGCATTGGTGGCATCCGGTGCGCCGATCGATGGGTTCGGGGTGGGGACCGCACTGAGTACCTCCGTTGACGCGCCTGCGTTAGGTGGGGTCTACAAGTTGGTAGAGATACTGCGAGAAGGAACAGTGACGCCGGTAGCGAAGCGAAGTCTCGGCAAGCAAACGCTGCCCGGCAGGAAGCAAGTGTGGCGTGTCGGTGAGTCTAGTACGGCGGCATACGACGTCGTGGGCCTCGCGACAGAGACCGCGCCCCCCGGCGGAGTGCCGTTGCTGGAGTGTGTCATGCGCGATGGCCGGCGCACTGGCTCGGCACCCCGACTTTGCGAGCTCAGAGCGGCGTGCACCTCCACACGTTTGACCATTCCAGAATCGGTGCGACGCTTGAGTGCCCCCGGGCCATATCCGGTGACGTTCAGTGCAGCGCTCGTTGAGCTGGCTAGGAAGCACAGGGTGGAGGTTGCACGCTCAGGAGCGCCTCGCGACATCGGCTAGGTGCCTGTCGAAGATTCACAAAGGGCTGATGTCCAGCGCCGGTCCTCGACGGCACCAAGTGTTAGTGTCTGCAGACGGCCGGACACTGATTTTACAGTGCTGATGCTGCTGTCGCTTCTGGATTGATTTCTATGGCTAACAACCCGTATTTGTTGGCCTGT
>DQEK01000149.1:6857-11271 GCA_003533545.1 Acidobacteriota bacterium
CGCGCAAACGCTCCGCAATGAACGTGAGTCGTCGGTTGAGGACATGCGTGCGTTGTCGAACGGGGTGGTCGCTGCGCGGGTATAGTACGATCCGCCTTTGTTATTGCCTTCGTTTGGCGGGTATGCGGCTGGAGAACTTGATGCGTATAGCGATAGGGGCAGACCATGCGGGCGTCGCTCTCAAGGGTGAGTTGATCGAAGCGCTCAGGCGAGCGGGCCATGACCCGGTCGACTTGGGTACCAATGGCGATGAGGCGGTGGACTACCCGGACTACGCCGAAGCGGTAGCACTTGCTGTTCGTCGGGGGACAGTCGATCGTGGAGTGATGATTTGTGGGAGCGGTGTGGGGGCCAGTGTCGCAGCGAACAAAGTTCCTGGCGTCCGAGCCGCTGTGTGTCACGACACTTATTCCGCACGTCAAGGTGTTGAACACGACGACATGAACGTGCTGGTACTGGGCGCACGGGTCGTGGGAGGGGCTCTCGCCACAGAGTTGCTGGATTCGTTTCTTGGCGCCGTGTTTTCCGGTGCAGACCGGCACCGACGCCGACTCGGAAAAGTTGGTCTCCTTGAGGTGCGTGACTGGTCTGAGTCGCAGGAGGAGGCGGACTGAACCGCCCTCTGATGCGGATGCGACTCGGGCGCGACCTGGTGTTGGCTTTAGAGGCGGCGGTCGAGAGGTGGATGAGCATTGATGGTGTCCGCCGCTTGTGGGCCAGGGATGCTTCGCTTTGGACGAATTCCGACGAGTCGTCTTGGTTGGGCTGGCTCGGTTTGGTGCCGACGCCGTCAGCCTCGCTTGGACTGGCTGACCTGACTGACCGAGTTACTGCGCTGGGCATCCGGGACGTGCTGTTAGTTGGCATGGGTGGGTCGAGCCTGGCGCCTGAAGTTGTGAGCCAGGTAGTCCCGTCGCCGTTCGATTCGCCGACGTTGCACGTACTCGACTCAACGGACCCGGCACAGATCGGGCGGGTGCTGGGCGAATGTGACCTGTCTCGTACGTTATGCATCAGCTCCAGTAAATCCGGTGCAACTCTCGAGACCTCACTCCTGACCGACTATGTGCTTGAGCAGCTTCAGGAGCACCTAGCGTCGAAGGCCGTCGGCGGGAGGTGTCTGGCCATAACTGACTCTGGGTCGCTACTAGAGGAATTGGCTCGCCGACGGGAGTTTTTGGCCATCTTGCATGGGGTGTCCTCTGTAGGAGGTCGATTCTCTGCGTTGTCGAATTTCGGTCTTGTACCGCCGCTGCTCTGTGGACGCGATATCGAAACCTTGGTGGACCGGGCAGCGAAGATGGCTGTGCGATGCGGTGGTGACGTTGAGGCTGGCCGGAATCCTGGCGTCAAGCTCGGCCTGGCGCTTGGGACAGCTGCGTTAATGGGACGGGACAAGGTGACCTTCATCCTGTCGCCTGCGATCGCCAGTTTGGGGTGTTGGCTGGAACAGTTGCTGGCGGAATCGACCGGCAAGGTCGGCCGAGGATTGCTTCCGATTGTGGATGAGGAGCTCGGTGCGCCAGCTTCCTACGGGGCCGATCGCCTGTTTGTATATCTTCGCCTTGCGGAAGAATTCGATCCGGAACAGGAGGAGTCTGTTGAACGACTGGCCGGCGCAGGCCTTCCGGTGATCGACCTGACGCTTTCCGATCGTTTTGATCTCGGTGGCGAGTTTTTTCGTTGGGAGATGGCGGTTACCGTTTGTGGCTCGTTGCTGAGGGTGCATCCCTTTGACCAACCTGACGTCGAGGCTGGAAAGCGGGCAACGCTCGATCTTGCGGCGGCGTACGAATCCTCAGGCGCGTGGCCAGAGAGAACTTCGATAGCAGTTGACGTAGGGCTTGAGGCGTATGCCGATCCAGAGACGGCCGCAGCGCTTCGACAGTCAGTGGGTCCGGGAGCGGGTGTGCAGGAATTGCTCTTGGCCCACCTGGGTAAACTGGGCCCGCAGGACTACTTCGCGCTCCTCGCGTATTTGGAACAGTCTCCGGATTATCTGGATCTACTGAAACAGATGCGCACCGGTGTACGTCAGGCGCGCGGGGTGGCGACGACGATCGGCTTTGGGCCCGGCTTCTTGCACTCGATGGGGCAGACCTTCAAAGGCGGACCTGACAACGGGGTATTCCTGCAGATCACCTGCGACGACGAGGCTGACCTGCCAATTCCGGGAAGGGGCTACACGTTCGGGGGCATTAAGCGGGCTCAGGCAGACGGGGACCTGCAGGTGCTCGTGAGCCGAGGGCGGCGCGTCCTCGGGGTGCATCTTTGGGGAGACGTGGGCAGCGCACTTAAGCGTCTCACGAGCATGGTAATGGCGGCTGCGTGAGACCGACTAAGGGCAAGGATGCCGCTATCGCGCTGGTCCGTCGGCAGTTGGCAGAATATTTCCCATCACTGGCCGGTCCAGTGGGGGGGGCGTTTGGCGATAAAGGCATCAACGGCAGCACGAAAATCGTCGCTGGTGTAGCAGGCCGTGACAAGGTCGTCTCCCATCTCTGGAGTGCCGCGTCGGTGTACCTGCAACCGCCTTACCAGTTCTTTGGTGGCTGTGATGGTGAGTGGGGCGTTGGCTGCGATCTTCTCTGCCGTGTCAGTCAAGACTCGGTCGAGTTTCTCGGCCTCGACCACACAGGTGGCGAGACCAGCGGCCAATGCCTCTTGGGCATCGAGTAAACGCCCCGTGAACAATAAATCTTTGAGACGGGCTGGTCCGATCAGGTCCAGGAGTCGTCCACAATTGGCCGCTGATAGGCAGTTGCCAAGGGTGCGTGCGACCGGCACTCCGAAGCGGGCGCCGGGGCCACAGATGCGGAGATCGCACGCCATGGCGATTATGCATCCGCCTCCGACCGCGACCCCTTGGACGCGGGCGATGGTTGGTTTTGAGACCCGTTCGAGTCTGGTGATCACTTGGTCGAGGCGAGCCTCATAGGCTAGGGCGTCCTCGGGCGTGCGAAGATCCCGGAACTGGCTGATGTCGGTGCCCGCGACGAAGGCGCTGTCGTCGGATCCGCGAAGGACCAGGACCCGTAAATCTGGTTCGTTGTCGACGGTCTCGCAGGCGTCAACCAACTCGTCGTACATGGCCCAGGTCATGGCGTTTCGGGCTTCCGGCCGGGTGAAGGTCAATACGGCGAGTGGGCCGTCCGTGGTGAAAGTGGTGTGAGACGTGGGCACGGGTTTATTCTCCTGATGGTGACAACGCAATGATACGAGCACTCGATGGTGTACGGGTCTTGGATGTTACGCAGGTCATGGCGGGACCATTTTGCACGATGTTACTGTGTGACATGGGAGCCGATGTGATCAAGGTTGAGTCCCCAGCCGGTGACTCAACGCGACGTATGCCTGGTGCGTCTGGGACGGACAGCCCGAGTTTTAACGCGGTGAATCGTGGGAAGCGAGGAATCGTCGTCGATCTCAAACAGGCGGCGGGTCAAGAGGCTGTCCATCGGCTCGCACTCGCCTCCGATGTGATTGTGGAGAACTACCGACCAGGAGTGATGGCCAAGTTCGGATTGGGATACGACAAGCTCTCGCAGGAGCACCCAAAACTTGTGTATGCATCGATATCGGGGTACGGACAGACGGGGCCGTCCGCTGGAAAGGGTGGTTTCGATTTGGTTGCGCAGGGCGTGTCTGGCTTGATGTCTGTGACTGGCGAGCCAGGTGGGCGTCCGGTAAAGGCGGGGCTTCCCGTTACAGACTTGGGCGCGGGTCTGTTTGCCGTTGCCGGCATCCTGTCGGCTCTACTCGCCAGAACTCGGACGGGTCGCGGGCAGCATGTCGATACTTCGTTAGTTGACGCCGGCGTGGCCCTGTCAGTGTGGGAGATGACGCAGTATTTCTCAGGTCGAGGCGTCCCCGAACCACTAGGTTCGGCGCATCGGATGAACGCACCGTATCAAGCTATCAAATGCTCCGACGGCTACGTGACGATTGGTGCGGCCAACGACCGGACTTTCCGAGGACTCTGTGAGGCCCTTGGTCATCCCGAGTGGGATCATGATCCGAGTTTTAAGAACAACGCGAAACGGGTAGAGAATCGTGAAGTCCTGGCTGCCAGCATTGAAGAGGTAATGGGGAGGCAGTCTCGCTCCCATTGGTTGATGCGCCTTGAGGAGCGCGGAGTGCCGTGCGGTCCCATCAATGACTACGGCGAGGTGGCGTCTGACCCTCACGTGCGCGCGCGAGCTCTTGTCGTCGACACGGAGCACCCGACATTGGGGAGAATTGAGACGCTAGGCACACCCATAAAATTATCGGACACGCCGCTGACTCCTGGTCGACCGTCGCCGTTGTTGGGACAGCATACCGAGGAGGTGCTGCGTGAGATCGGATTTTCGAGTGATGAGGTGGCAGGGTTACGCCAGAGTGGCGCGGTGGCCTGAACCCGTCTAGGAACGGG
>DQEK01000221.1:0-3358 GCA_003533545.1 Acidobacteriota bacterium
ACTCTTTCACGAACTCCGGACCCTTGCCTTTCACCAAATCCCACTTATTGGCTGTAATGACCACGCTGCATCCTGCGGCTTCGACCTCACCAGCAATTGACGCATCGCGACGCCCAACCCCCTGGGATGCATCCACTACCAGTACCGCAACGTCTGCCTTTGCCATAGCGTGCCGCGCACGGACCACGCTTACCACCTCCAACTTCCCACTCTTCGCGACTCGCCCAGGCCGTCTAATTCCGGCAGTATCGATCACACGAAACTTCCGACGATGCCAACGTAAAACATCCTCAACCGTATCCCGCGTGGTTCCCGGTAATGAATCAACCAAAGCCCTCTCTTCCCCCAGTAACCGGTTAAGCAGTGAAGACTTCCCCACATTCGGCCGACCCACGATCGCCATGCGGGTCTCCTGCGCTGTATCGCTGCCGTCCTCGACCTGCCGGCCGGCCGAGTCAGCCTCGGGCAGCAGAGACACAACTTCCTCCAGGAGTTCCCCGAGTCCTAGGCCATGCTCGGCGGCAATCTCCAATACCGGCGTGTAACCGAATCGATGAAATTCTGCCACCCTGTCCCGCGCTCGGTGGTCGTCAGTCTTGTTTACCGCCACGACCACCGGGACCCCCCGGGTGCGCAATTCCTGCGCCAATTCATCGTCGGCCGGCAACACCCCTTCTCGGCCATCGACCACCAAAACCAAAACATCAACCGCACCTGCTATCTTCCGCATTCGTTCTGCAACGGAGTCCCGCATCGGGTCTTCACTCGGCCCAATGACCCCGCCGGTGTCAAACAACGTAAACAGACACCCTTGCCATTCGACAGTGCCCTCCAGCAAATCTCTAGTTGTCCCCGGCACAGAAGTCACGATGGCGTGGCGACTCCTCGTTAGTCTGTTGAAGAGCGTGGATTTCCCTACGTTCGGTCGACCTACCAAGGCCACCTGCCCGCGTCGGCGAGATTCATGACGAACCATGGCGGAACCAAGTCTGCTACGTAGGCCTCTGCTTGACAACCGTAAGTATCGATATCTATGATGGTTACGGACGATCGGGGTGAAATAGAATGATCAAGGTCGACATTGTCAACGAGGTCTCTAAACTCGCTGACATCACAAAAGTCAAAGCGGAGGTCGCCGTTGATGCGGTGTTTGACGCCATGCGGCTATCGATGCAGCGGGGTGAGCGTATCGAGCTGCGTGGATTCGGTGTCTTCCAGGTGAAGCCCAGGAAGCGCGGCATCGGCCGCAACCCCAGAACCGGCAAGGAAGTCCGTATCCCGCCCGGCCGTACAATCCGCTTCAAACCCGGTAAAGACCTACAGAACATCGACAGCTAGTGCGGTCGCTGGCTCCCTAGTCACTCCCACTCGGGACGGAGTTATCAACTACGGTTCGGCTTCGTGAATCAAACCAGCGTCTCCCCTTCGCCGTCAGAGCCGCCCTCTCCTCACGAGCCGCACCGGTGGACGGGACGGGACTTGGCTCCTCCCATTCCCCCTAAGCAGCCTCGCCGGCGCCCCTGGATCAACGCCCTGCTCTTCATTGCCACGATAGCGACGACCACACTCTTCGGCTCCCTGCACTATGAGGGATTTGTTTCCGATTTCGATGGGGTTGCTCAATCTCCAGTGCTTCTGTGGCACGGCCTCTGGTATAGCGTCACTATCCTGGCCATTCTTGGTGCCCACGAATTCGGACACTACTTCGCGTGCCGATACTATCGCGTCGACGCCTCACTTCCCTACTTTCTCCCGGCACCCTTTCTCACAGGCACCCTGGGAGCATTCATTCGAATCCGTCAGCCGATTCCCACGAAACGCATACTATTCGACATTGGCGTCGCCGGCCCCATCGCCGGATTTCTAGTCGCGGTCCCAGCACTGTTTCTTGGATTAAGCCTTTCTCGCGTGCTGCCGCTACCTGAGGACTTTGTCGGGCTTTCGCTGGGCGAGCCGCTCCTTTTTCGTTTCGCCGCATGGTTCATTTGGGGTTCGGCGCCAGACGGCTTCTCTCTCAATCTCCATCCCGTAGCGTTCGCTGCGTGGTTCGGGCTCCTCGCCACAGCCCTGAACCTGTTCCCGATCGGCCAACTCGACGGTGGACACATCTCCTACGCCGCGCTTGGAGGTCGCTCGACGTTGGTTACGGTGACTACAGCGTTTTCAGTCGTCCTCCTCACCTTCCATTCATCGAGCTGGATTGCATGGGCCGTTTTGATGGTCGTCATGCTCGTAGCGTCCGGTCCACAACACCCGCGCACTCTCGACCACCACGTGCCTCTCGACGACAACCGCCGACTGATTGCCATCGCCGCTCTGGCCATCTTCGTTCTCTGTTTCACTCCGGCACCCATCGAATTCGCCGGCCCCGCCGGCCAATGATTCCGTCCGAACCCCAGACCACTAACGGGTCGTTACCACCAACTACAGCATCGACACTGGGTCCACGTCGACCACAACCCGCCGCTTTAGTTCCGGGTGCAGTTTGATGACGCCTTCGATGGCCTCGCGCATTTCTCGCCTCGATGGCCCCTTCAAAAACAATTGCATTCGGAACTTTCCTCGCAATCGCGCGATTGGCGCCGGCGCAGGACCTAACACCTCAAATTGTCCCTGTTGCTCCCGTACCTCTCTCGCCAGCAGCGTTGCGCACTTTGTGGTGGTGTTCGAATCCATACCCCGAACCACCACATTCACTAGGGCCACGGCCGGTGGATATCGCAGAGACTCACGGAAACGCATCTCTTCCTGAAAGAACGGCTCGTACGCTTGCTGACACGCAAGTCTGATGCTGTAGTGGTCGGGGTAGAGCGTTTGCACGATAACCTCTCCCTGCACGTCACCCCGGCCGGCCCGACCAGCGACCTGGGTTAGTAATTGAAATGTGCGTTCCGCAGCACGAAAATCTGCCACTCCCAATCCGACGTCCGCCGAAACCACCCCCACCAGAGTCACTCGCGGAAAGTCGTGCCCTTTCGCAACCATCTGGGTGCCCACGAGCACATCAATCTGACCTCTCGCAAATCGCTCGAGTAGTCTCGCGGCCGCGCCCCTTCTCCTCACAGTGTCTCGGTCTAGGCGAGCCACCCGCGCGCTGGGCCACCGTTCCAAGATGTCTGCCTCCACGCGTTCCGTGCCAAAACCAATTTGTTCGAGATAACGGCCACCACAACCAGGGCATATCGACGGCCGAGCCCTCGCATGGCCACAGTAGTGACAACGTGCCAGGTCTCCAGCTCGATGAAAGGTCAGCGACACACTGCAATTGGGGCACTCCAGGTTCTTCGAGCACTCACGACAGAAAACCGAAGCCGCGAAGCCCCGTCGATTTAGCAGCACCAGTGATTGTTCTCGCCTA
>DQEK01000221.1:3744-4231 GCA_003533545.1 Acidobacteriota bacterium
CCGTGGGTGGCAAACTCTTCCCTCATGTTCACTAAACGCACCGAGGGCAACGCGCGCCTCTGAACTCTTGTCGTCAGACGCAGCCGCTTGTAGCGACCGGACTCTGCGTGTCGGTAGGATTCCAGGGACGGCGTCGCTGACCCCAAAACGACTAACGCCCTCGCTTGTTTGCCGCGCATAACCGCAACATCGCGACCATGGTAACGAGGGCTCTCTTCCTGTTTGTACGACGGATCGTGTTCCTCGTCGACTACGATCAAACCCACCGAAGGCAACGGCGCGAACACCGCCGAGCGAGTTCCCACCACGACGTCTATCTTTCCACGACGAATCCGATGCCACTGATCGTGCCGCGCCCCTTCGGACAATCCGCTGTGTTGCACAGCGACCCTATCGCCAAATGTTTTCCTGAATTGGGTCGCAACGGCCGGGGTAAGGGCGACTTCTGGCACGAGTATCAACACCTGCCGCTGCCGCTCGATGACTC
>DQEK01000275.1 GCA_003533545.1 Acidobacteriota bacterium
AGTAGGTGTGCCGTACTGTGGCGATATAACTCGAGGGCCTCAGGGCTCTTCGGTGTGACCAACCGTAGTGAAGCATCGTGGTCGAGGGACGCTGACAAATCGACCAGCTGATCATCGACAATCGCGGCAAGGGCGGCTTTGGCCAGTCGCGGCGAAATTGCGCTGGCCAGGTCACTTACGAGAGAGCCTCGCTGCACCTCGCGTTGCGAGCCATCCGGAAGCGTGATGGTAACGTGTGCCATAAGGTGGATACTTAGCTCTCGTCTTCGAGTTGTCAGCAAGCAACTAGTGTCACCCGCCGCCGACACAGGGCATCAGACCGTGTCTCGGTTGGAGGTCCTCAGCAACCGTTTCAGATTCTGGTAGGCACGGGCGGACTCGAACCGCCGACCTCCTGCATGTCAAGCAGGCGCTCTAACCAGCTGAGCTACGCGCCTATGCCTTGAAAACACGGGCCTTACAGAAACGGCAAGTATAGCAACGAGGTTTCTGACGAGTCAACGAAACACGTTGACTGTCGCGGCTCTTCCACGGTTACGCGTTGGGCGAGAAGCAAAAAGACTTTCTCAGTTGTAATGATTTAGTGACATCATACGGACCGGCACCTATTCGCCGTCGGCGTTTTCTATTGAATCCTTTCATATCATGATCTCCAACTCACCCGGTCCTTTGCTTTGTCCTGTACGGAGACGCCGCCGCCGGTGTGGGCGCCTGGCCAGCGTCTTAACTGCATTCTGGGTCGGCTTGGGTGCCAGTGCACAAGCGGGTCAGTCTCAACCCGCTGCCACAGAGTCAGGGGCAGAAGCGTTACGTGTCTATCTTGACTGCGATCGTCGTAGTTGCGACCGTGATTATCTCAGGCAGGAAATTACCTTCGTCAATTACGTGCGCGATCGGCGTGATGCTCAGGTACATGTCCTCGTCACACGTGAGAGAACTGCTGGCGGCGGGCAGGCGTTCACGCTAGATTTCTTCGGTTTAGAAGATTTTTTGGGACAGGACGACCAGTTGATGTTCTTTACGACGCAAGACGATACTAATGATTCCGAGCGTAGTGGGTTCGCTCAGATATTTCAGATGGGCTTGATACGCTATGCGGCCCGCACGCCACTCGCCGATCGAATTGAGATTTCGCACCGGGACTTATCCGGTACGAGGCAGGAACTCAGTGCGCAACCCGAGGATGACCCGTGGAACTTCTGGGTATTCCGAGCTCGTTTTAATACCCAACTTCAAGGTGAGGACCTCGAGACAGCGAAAGAATTCGGCGGGTCGTTCTCAGCAAACCGGACGACTGATGCTTGGAAGATCAACCTTGGGATAAACGTGGATTATGACGAGGATGCGTTCACTTTGAGCGACGGACGCCAGTTGACGGACGTCAGCCGGAACAACTCCTTCACAACACGGATCATTAAGACAGTCGGCGAGCATATGGGGGTCGGGTTTGGCGGATCGGCAGTGACGACGACCTTTCGCAATCAGGACCTGACCTGGCGGGTCGCTCCGGCGTTTCAGTTCAACTTCTTTCCATATTCCGAGTCGACGCGGCGTGAGCTAACCGCGACGTATTCGGTTGGGTACAACAAGTTTGACTATACCGAGTTGACAATCTTCGACAAGCTTGAGGAAGCTCGTGCCAATCACAGTGCACGTTTTTCACTGGATACAAACCAACCGTGGGGTGACGCGGGTGTGAGCTATGAGTTCTCCCAGTTTCTTGACGAACTGAGCCAGTCACGTCAGGTGCTCTTCGGCAACATAGAGTATCGCTTGTTCCGCGGGTTCTTTCTTAACGTCTTTGGCACCCTGTCGCGTGTGCGCGATCAAATCTTCCTGAAGCGAGGAGGGGTGACGGATGAACAGATTCTTCTCCGCCGCCGAGCCCTAGCGACCGATTCCGAGTATCGCATCCGGATCGGCTTTACCTACGCGTTCGGGTCTATCTATAACAATGTCGTAAATTCTAGGTTCGACGGGGCGAGTGGTGGGTTCATTCGAATGTTCTAACGCCCCGCCGGTCGTTATGTAGCACGGTCGGCCGCGAGCTGTTCCAGCGCTTTTTCGAGAACTGGGTCGACATCCGGTAGGGCGGCGCCAAGAACGAAGGAAGGCTCGTTAACAGCCACGGACGGTTCCAGGCCTTCTCGATGTAGAGGCTCACCCGTGGCGGTCAGATACTTGGCCCAGTACAGCCATAGTCCAGTACCGTCGACTAACTTGATGAGACGTTGCTCGGCGACCCTGCCAAAGGTGCGTCCACCGATGAGCTCAGCCCTGCCGTTGGTAGCGAGAGCCGACGCGAACAACTCAGCCGCACCCGATGTTCCAGCTCCAATGAGGATCACCGTGGGTAACCCGATGCTGCCGTCCCCAGCTTGGGCAACCGTGAGATCTTGGGGTTCTCCTCGACGCTGGCGGATTGCCAAGGTTCCCGAGCCGACAAACAGACGCGCAGCTTCTAGCCCGTGAGTGAAGTTTCCATCCGCTGTGCCACGGAGGTCAATGATGAGTTGACGTGCACCGGCCCCTATAAGCGAGTCAACTTCTGAGACGATATCATCGGCAATCTCCCTATCGAACGCCATGAGACGGAGATAGCCGATGTCAGCCGCCGCAAGCCGGCTTCTGACGATTGACGAACCGACCGGAGTTCGTTCAAGCACAATTTCCTGGGGTTCCGCGGCGTTACCTCGAATCACAGTCAAAGTCACGGTTGAGCCAACCGAACCTCGCAAGAGACGGTTCCCCTCAAAAATTGACATATTACGGGTGGACTCACCGTCGATGGCCCGGATGTAATCGCCCGGGCGGAGACCGGCGACCGCCGCCGTCGACTCGTCCCGCGCCGACAGCACTCTGAGGTAATACTGGCGGGTGAGGGTGATGCCCGTTTGCCCCTCGGGCAAAGGGGCA
>DQEK01000132.1:0-127 GCA_003533545.1 Acidobacteriota bacterium
CGCGGATCTGGCAAGGGCACTTGAACTGCCAGTCACCGTGGACTTCATCGCACTTGAGAGTTACGGCGGAGGGATGGAATCAGCTGGAGCCGTTCGTGTTCGACACGACTTCGAGATGTCGGTGCAT
>DQEK01000132.1:152-2313 GCA_003533545.1 Acidobacteriota bacterium
CCTCTGCTACCATCGACGTTGATGGTCAACCTAGACACCACGGTGCTACTGACTGCCGACGAGGTCCGCGCTCGGGTCGCGGAACTGGCGTCAGAGATCCGGTGCGATTCTGAGGTGCCGGTGGACGGCGAACTCCATCTGCTGTCAGTACTGAAAGGTGGCTTCATTTTCCTCGCGGATCTGGCGAGGGCACTTGAACTGCCAGTTACCGTGGACTTCATCGGACTTGAGAGTTACGGCGGCGGGATGGAGTCAGCAGGAGCCGTTCGTGTTCGGCACGACTTCGAGATGTCGGTGCATGGACGGGATGTTCTGGTCGTCGAGGATATTGTGGACACGGGACGCACACTGGCCTGGTTGCATCGGCACGTGCGAGCCGGCCACCCACGGTCGCTTCGCACCGTAACGCTGTTGGACAAGCCCTCCCGTCGCATGGTGCCGGTGAACGTGGAGCATGTAGGTTTTACCATCGCGGACCAGTTCGTGGTTGGCTATGGTCTAGACCACAGCGAACGGTTCCGGAACATGCCGCACATCGCCGTGTTGGATCTGCCCGCGGCAGGGCCCGGCCATACCGAGAACCGAAAGCAACCTGCTGGCGGACCGGGCTAATGCGCCAACCGACTCGCCGGGCGCCCGAGGCCGAGATTTTCGAACGATGTCACTGAGTAGCAGATTTCGCGCCGCAGCGGTCATCGCGACGGTAACGGTTGTTGTGGCGGTGTCTGGGCTGGTTGCGCTGAGGCAGTCACCGGCCGCACATCCGTCGCTAGACCAGTTCTATCTGCTCACTGCGGTCGATGACGATGTGGCTGACGCTGCGATCGAGGTTATCGGGACCCATTGGAGAGATGGGTACGCGGGCATACTCTGGGACATGCTGCGCTTCTTGCGACCGCCGGTCGAGGTGCTAGGTGTACAGTCTTCGGTTCCAGAACACCCTAGTGCTCGCGTGTTTCGCCGTCTCGTGGGAGTGCTCGAGAACAAAACGGGTCAGCGGCACGGAAACGACATTCTGCGGTGGCAGCAGTGGATTTGGCAGCAGCCTTACCTTCCGCATCCAGAGTATGCGGCGTTTAAAGGCCGTTGGTACAGCCAAATCGATCCCGGGTTCGGTGAATTTTTTCCGGAGGGTGTGGAGTCGCTGATCCGGCTGGACGAGGTGGACTGGGGCGGTGTGGTTCCGAACGGCATTCCGCCTCTCGAATTGCCTGAGCACCTGTCGGCTGCCGAAGCCACCTATCTCGCCGATGACGACATCGTGTTCGGCTTCGTCGTCGGCGACGAGGCCCGCGCCTACCCAAAACGAATTCTTGCTTGGCACGAGATGGCGATCGATGTGGTTGGTGGACTGGACCTGACCATCGTCTACTGCACGTTGTGCGGCACTGTGATTCCCTACGAGAGCGTCGCCGACGGACGCCGCATCCAATTCGGTACGAGCGGGCTCCTCTATCGGTCGAACAAGCTGATGTTCGACGGCGCCACGAAGAGTCTGTGGAACACGTTGGAGGGGATCCCGGTGGTCGGCAGTTTGGTTGGGAGCGGATTGGAGTTGACCAGGCGGTCCGTGGTGACGACGACGTGGGGTGAGTGGCGACGGCGGCATCCGGACACGACGGTCCTCTCACTTGACACCGGGTATCAGCGCGATTATTCGGAGGGTGCGGCCTATCGGGACTATTTCGCCACGGATCGGCTGATGTTCCAGGTGCAGGCCAGTGACGATCGGCTCGCCAACAAGGCGGAAGTGGTGGTGATGCTACTGGATGATCCAGCTGGTGGCGACCGGCATCCGGTCGCACTGTCGGTGGCGTTGCTCGCCCAGCGTCCGATTTTTCAGGCAGAGGTGGCTGGCCAGGCGTTTGTCGTGGTGACCAGTCGGTTCGGCGCCAGTCGGGTCTACGACTCGACCGGGCGACGATTTGACAGATGGGCCGATGACAGTCGGGTGTTCGATGATGAAGGTCGGACCTGGTTGGTGGCCGAGGGCGAGCTAGTGTCTGAGGAAGATCCTACGGTCCGGCTGGCTCGACTACCGGCCCATCGAGCCTTCTGGTTCGGCTGGTATGCTCAGTTTGCCCGGACTGTACTGTTTCAGTAGTCCCCGGTGTTTTTCCCGGTGGCGTTCGAACGGCACCGGGCGGTCAAGCGTGCGACC
>DQEK01000132.1:2588-2745 GCA_003533545.1 Acidobacteriota bacterium
AGTCCCCGGTGTTTCTTCCCGGTGGCGTTCGAACGGCAACGGGCGGTCAAGCGTGCGACCGAACCGGAGAACGCGGTATACTGCGGGGGTAATCAGTGTGGTTGAAACCGTGTTCCTTATTAGAGGAGTGCATCCAATGAAAATGCTCGTCGCGTTC
>DQEK01000132.1:3056-3181 GCA_003533545.1 Acidobacteriota bacterium
CCAATGAAAATGCTCGTCGCGTTCGGCGCCATGGTTCTGGTGGCGGTGGCGGCGGTGGGGGTCGGGGGAGCGGCCGCTCAGGAGCTTAAGGTCGGCGATATGGCGCCGGCGTTCAGTCTCCCGGG
>DQEK01000134.1 GCA_003533545.1 Acidobacteriota bacterium
CCTGATCTGGCAACCGAACCAGGACGAGGATCTTGGTGGTTACCTGGTCTTGCGTGGCGCTGCATCAGGTGCGACACTGCAGCCGCCTACCGCCCGGCCGGTTCTCGAGGACACATTTGCGACACTGCAGCCGCTTACCGCCCGGCCGGTTCTCGAGAACACATTCCGCGACACATCTGCGGTCCCGGGTGTACGGTATGTCTATGCCGTGCAGGCTGTTGATGATGTTGCGCTAGCGAATGTCAGTGTAGCCTCGGCGCAAGTGGAAGCGGCGGCGAGGTGATCCGGTGCCCCGGCGGGCCGGCGGTGGTGGCATTCTCGCGATGCTGACGGTTGTGACGTTATGGACCCACTGTACAGAATCGAGCACAACGGACACCCCACTTACGCGGTGCGTCTCGATGGGAATTGGTGCCTGCTTGATGGTGACCCGTACGGAACGTCACGGCCAGGTGCGCGGATCGAGGGCAATCCCAGAGTTCTGGCGCCGGTGGTTCCTTCCAAGATCGTGGCGGTCGGTTTGAACTATAAGGACCACGCGGCAGAGATGAACAAGGCCCTGCCCGAGGAGCCTCTTATCTTTCTGAAGCCGTCTACCTCCGTCGTCGGTCCTGGTGAGCCCATCGTGATCCCGGCTGGTGCCGGCAGGGTCGATTACGAGGCCGAGGTCGGTGTGGTTATAGGGAAAACGGCCCGGCACGTGCCAGCGGCTAGCGCGCACGACTATGTGCTTGGGCTCACGTGCGTCAACGATGTGACGGACCGTGATCTGCAGCGTCGGGACGTGCAATACACCAGGGCGAAAGGGTTCGATACGTTTTCGCCTGTCGGGCCGTGTGTTGCGGCAGGCGACCTCGACCGGTCGATCGGAATCGAGTCACGGGTAAACGGTGAGTCTAGGCAGAGCTCCAGTACCAGCGAGTTGATCTTTTCGATTCGTCAACTCGTCGAGTTCGTCACCGCGGTGATGACACTGCTGCCGGGTGACATCATCTCGACCGGAACTCCTCCCGGGGTGGGCCCGCTGGTAGCGGGCGACCGAGTTGTGGTAGCGGTTGAAGGCGTCGGTGAACTCGCGAACGAGGTTGTGTCCGCCCAGCAGTCTGTCTGTTCGTGAGGTTGCGCGATGGCTTGAGCCTACCGATGATAGGAACTGACGGGGTGAGACGAGGACATGTCTGCGGCCGAAGAACAACGCTGCTGGGTGGAACCCAGCGTTGGTCTAGTATCGCGGCGACTGTTTTTACGGGTTACCAGGAGTAGCGAAATGAAATTGTTCGTCGACACGGCCGACCTGGGCGAGATCGAAGCGTTGGTCCCGCTTGGCATCATCGACGGGGTCACCACAAACCCGTCTTTGCTGGCAAAGGTAGGAAACGATCCTCGGGGGGTGCTGAAGCGTATTTGCGAACTCGTGAAGGGACCCGTGAGCGCGGAGGTGGTCGAGACCGATTGTGATGGGATGGTGCGCGAGGGCCGTGAGCTGGCGGCGATTGACTCCCACATCGTCGTCAAGGTGCCATTCGGTAAGGCCGGTGTTCAAGCGTGTCACGTACTGGCGAATGAGGGGGTCCGGGTCAATGTGACGTTGATTTTTTCTGCATCCCAGGCCTTGCTGGCGGCGAAGGTAGGCGCCGCGTTCGTCAGCCCGTTTGTCGGTCGTCTCGACGATATCGGCACGCCAGGCATGGACCTGATCCGCACTATTGTGGAGATTTTTGAGAACTTCGAGTTCTCTACAGAGGTGCTGGTTGCCAGCACCCGCGGGCCGATGCACATCATAGAATCCGCCCGGCTCGGGGCCGATGTCTGCACCTGCCCGCCCAAGGTGATAGACGCGCTGTTTAACCACCCGTTGACCGATATTGGCCTTGAGAGGTTCCTGGCTGATTGGGCGAAGGCACAGCAGGTGGTCGGGTAGGGCGAGTTTCCGCCGCTGCCCTTGACGTTGCAAGGTTATGGACAAGTACCAACGGCTCAAAGACTACGAACGCCGAGCCAGGCTCGGTGGGGGAGAGGCGCGTCTCAAGCGGCAACACGCGGCTGGCAAGCTGACTGCGCACGAACGGATTGATCTGTTTTTTGACCCTGGTACGTTTCAGGAAATTGACAAACTCGTGACTCATCGGTGCCGCGACTTCGGGATGGCAGATGAGGTCATACCGGGAGACGGTGTAGTTTGTGGCCGGGGTCGGGTGGAGGGACGGCTTACGTACGCGTTCGCGCAAGACTTCACGGTCTTTGGTGGTTCACTGTCGGAAACGAACGCTGCCAAGATCGTCAAGATCATGGACTTGGCAATGGAGGCTGGTGCACCAGTCATCGGTCTCAACGACTCGGGTGGAGCGAGGATTCAGGAGGGCGTGCTCTCGCTCGGCGGTTACGCTGACATCTTCCTCCGCAACACGCTCGCGTCCGGTGTCGTACCGCAAATTTCTGCCATCATGGGCCCTTGTGCTGGCGGCGCGGTCTATTCGCCTGCCATCACGGACTTCACGGTGATGGTCGACAAAACGAGCTATATGTTCATCACCGGGCCGGATGTCATCAAGACGGTCACGCTTGAGGATGTGAGTAAGGAGGATCTCGGCGGGGCGATGACGCACAACGCCAAGAGCGGAGTAGCGCACTTCGTCGTGCCGGATGACCAGGAATGCCTGGCGCTGATTCGCGCCCTGCTCGGATATCTTCCAGGGAACAACTTGGACGATGCGCCGCGTGGTCCAGACACTGACCCAGTTGATCGCGAGAATGCTGCGCTAAACGAGCTGGTGCCGAAGAATCCCAATCAGCCCTATGACATGGAAGATGTCATTCGCGCGATTGTCGATGGGGGCGACTGGCTTGAGGTGCAGGAGCACTATGCCCGTAACATCCTGATCGGGTTTGCCCGTCTCGGCGGTCAATCGGTCGGTATCGTGGCCAATCAGCCTGCGCATCTGGCGGGGACGCTCGACATCGATGCGTCGGTGAAAGGCGCGCGGTTTGTGCGTTTCTGTGACGCGTTCAATATTCCCCTCGTGACCCTTGAAGACGTGCCTGGGTTCTTGCCCGGTACTCAGCAGGAGTTCGGAGGCATTATTCGCCATGGGGCGAAGCTGCTGTTCGCGTTTGCCGAGGCGACTGTGCCAAAGGTGACGGTCGTCACGAGAAAGGCCTATGGTGGTGCCTATTGCGTGATGGCCAGCAAGCACATCCGGACGGACGTCAATTTTGCTTGGCCCACCGCCGAGATCGCCGTCATGGGACCGGAGGGTGCGGTGAGTATTCTTTATCGTCGCGAGCTCGAAGCTGCCGATGACCCGGAGTCCCTGCGAGCCCAGAAAATAGAGGAATTCAAAGACAAACTCGCGAATCCTTTGGTGGCGGCTGGGCGAGGGTTCATCGATGAAGTGATTCAGCCGAGTGCAACCCGTCCGAAATTGATCGCGGCCTTACGTAGTCTTGAAGGCAAGCGGGACAAGAACCCGGCCAAGAAACACGGCAATATCCCACTCTAGACTGAGTTACGACGACCGGGCGGCGCGTCCGCGCCTCACTTTTCCGGTGAGGGATAGCGCCGAGTTGGTCGCTTCTTGTGGCTCTCAGAAGAAACCCAGCTAGTTGATCCGACGGCTCCAGCTGGGGACCGTGGGGGGCGTCATGCCGCCGCAGGCGTTCAGTCGATCGGACGGGTGTTTTGCCAAGCCTGTGTCGGTCCGTCGGCTTCCGTGTGCTGTCTCGTTAGGATCCTTTAAGTGTTAGAATAATAACCAGATCTCGCGTCCTGAGGTCCGACGTCCTGTCTATGACGTCAGGTGATGGGGGTCGTGTCCGGGTCGTCTGAGGGCCGGGCACCTACGGTGTCGGAAGACTCGACTTTCCAGTGAAAATCCTAGTCGCAAATCGAGGTGAAATCGCCGTTCGCATTTTGCGGGCCTGTCGTGAGATGGGTGTGCCTTCCGTAGCCGTGTACTCCGATTGCGACCGGACCGCCCTGCATGTCCGGCAGGCGGATGAAGCGGTCGCTATTGGTCCCAGCCCGGCGGCGGAGAGCTACCTGAACATTGATCGTGTGCTGGCAGCGGCGCGGGACACTGACTCGACCGCTGTCCATCCTGGCTATGGCTTTCTAGCCGAGAATGCCGCTTTTGCCCGTGCCTGCCGGGATGCGAAACTCAACTTCATTGGGCCTGACCCGGCTGTTATCGAGACGATGGGCGGGAAGACGACTGCTAGGCAGGCGGCCATTGACGCGGGGGTGCCGGTGGTGCCGGGCACCGAGGCGCTTGCGGGGGCGCTGTCAGACGATGAGCTCCGTGGACGCGCCGAAAAAATTGGATTTCCACTTTTTATTAAGGCGGTAGCAGGTGGGGGTGGTCGAGGGATGCGTCGTGTTGGTGATCGTGGCAGCGTCGTCGCCGGTGTCGAGGCTGCGCGTTCGGAAGCGGGTGCGGCGTTCGGCGAGTCGACGGTCTATTTTGAACGCTTGGTGGAGTCTGCGAGGCATGTGGAGGTGCAGGTGCTGGGTGACCAACACGGCACTATAGTCCCGTTTGTCGAGCGTGAGTGCTCGGTCCAGCGGCGCCATCAAAAAGTCATCGAAGAATCGCCATCTGTTGCTGTGACTCCCGCGATCCGAATCGCTCTAGCAGAAGCTGCGATGGCTTTGGCATCAGCCGTCAATTATTCGAGTGCGGGTACCCTGGAGTTTCTGCTCGACCCTGACGGGTGCTTCTATTTTCTCGAGATGAACACCCGGTTGCAGGTCGAGCATCCGGTGACTGAATGGGTGACAGGTATCGATTTGGTGCAGTGGCAGAT
>DQEK01000343.1:0-867 GCA_003533545.1 Acidobacteriota bacterium
CAGCACGTGAGGCATCTCGTTTGCCCCCCGCTCTCAAGTTCGTACGGCGAGTAAAAGATAAACGGCCGAACCGCCGAACATGACGTTTGGCGCCCACGCGGCGAGTAGCGGCGTAATGAGCCCGGCGCTCCCGATTGCGGCGAAAACGCTGATGACGACCCAGTAGCTGATTGCAAGCACAATACCAATTCCAACCCCGTAGAGTGCGCCGCGTCTGCCCGTGGTTACCGCGAAGGGCACCGCTATCAGAGTGAGGATGAGCGTGACGAAGGGGAACGATAGTTTGCGCTCTAGTGCGACACGCAGGGAGACTACGTCGACCCCGCTGTCCGATAAGTCTCCAATGTAACTTTCAAGCTCTCGGTAGTTCATTCGATCGGCTTGAGGAGGCTCGGCTGAGAAGTATGCCGGCGGCTCGATAGCGAGTTCGGTGTGGGCGCTGCTTTCGAATGCTCCCGGGCCGGTATCGTCGGCAAACCGCCGAACCCACACGTCATTCGCTTGCCAGCTCCCGTCGTAGACGGCTTGGTTGGCGTGGGCGCGTTCCGTTAGGCGCCACTCATCGTTCGCGAAACGGTAGGTGCTCACGCCGTGGAGCGTGTTCTCAGCCGGGTCGAAGTGCTGGTAGTTATAGATAGTTCCCTCAGGGTTGATCGCCCACCTTCGATTCAACACGCTGGATTGCTGCACGGACACACCACGAATCACGTTTCGGAGCTCTTCCGCCCGGCGGTTTGCATCTGCGAGGAAACCCTCACCCATACCAAATAGCAGGCTGCTCCAGAGCAGTGAGAAGAACAACAAGGGTAGTGATATTCGGTACAAACTAATCCCGCAGGCCTTCATGACCGTCAGTTCGCTGGTTTT
>DQEK01000343.1:1269-2860 GCA_003533545.1 Acidobacteriota bacterium
AACTGCGGGGTTGCGTGCCAGAAATACTCAAGCATTAAAAAGAGATTAGTTTGTCCCTTGAAGAGTTTGTCTGAGAGGTCTACGAAGGTCGAGATATAGAAAACGCCAAGGAGCCCGACGAATGACAGCGCGATGAGTTGTAGGTACTGTTTTGTTACGTAAAAATCAAGTAGGCGCACCAAGCTGACACCAATTTTCGGCGAGACGACAGGCTTCCTCGCAGGAGCACCAGGACCGGAGCTGGGTTCTCCGGAGTGAACATTCGAAAGCGGCAGCGAGGCCTTGATCAACCGCGAGGCCTTAGATAACCACGGGAGGACGGCGCGTTCCGTCGATCGAATTCTCCACAGCAGCAAGGCTAACCCCAATGAGCCTAGAATGATGTTGGGCAGCCACATGGCCAAATGCGGAGAAACAAGGGCACCCTTGGCCATTGCTTTCGCGCCGAACATGAGGACGTAGTAGGCGAAGATCACACCAATTCCAAGAGCGAAACTGGCCAGTTTTCCGTCCTTTCGATTGGTTACTCCTAGCGCAAGAGCGATGATCGCAAAAACGAGACAGGCCGTCGGGATGGAGAACTTAGTGTGAATCTCCATGATCTGGTTGTGATCAGAGACGCCACTCGCGCGCATTTCGGCGGCTTGGGCTTGAAGCTCTGGGATGGTTAACTCCGTTAGGCCTCGCTGAGGCCCCCCATCCGGGAATATCGTGTCTGGGTCTAGGCTGAGGACACTCCGTTCGAACCGACTCACATCGTAGGTGGCAGGGTCATCGGCATTTACGCGGTGCGTTGCTCCGTTCTCGAGGACAATGTCTACGACGCGGTTTTCTTGATCGAGTACGATGCGCCCCTCATTCGCGACGTGGATTAGCGGTTGACCGTCACCACGAGCGTCCGCAAGGAAGACCTCCGTCCATCCGGTGCCTTGGAGATCGACGTCCCGAACGTACAGCATTAGGCCAGGTAGGCTTGGGTCGAAAACGCGTTCGCTGACTTCGTCTTCGGCGCGCGCGGCCATTGTGCGATAGGTGATCTCTCGGAAGGCCTGGTTGGCATCCGGGAGAGCGACTATTAGCGTGTAGCAGGTCGCGACCGTGCCCAGCACGGCAAGTACAGCGACGGGTCGCAGCAGCCTGGCCATGCTGACACCACATGCTTGCAGGGCGACCGCTTCACGGTCGCCAGAGATTCGTCCGAGGCCCATCAACAATCCGATCAGAACCGCCATCGGAATAGTGATGCCGAGTCCTTGGGGGATGAGCAGCGCCATCAGTTGCGCGACGGTCCAACCGTCGACGCCCTTCGTTAACAGTGCTTGAGCCACGTCCATGATCGGCGGAATCATGAGCATGAACGTAAAGAGGAGCAAACTGAGAAACACCATGGGAAGTGTTTCTCGCAAGATGTAGCGGTCAATGGTACGAAGCATGGGCAACGACTGCAATTCTACCATTCGTTCTGCGAACGCCGAGAATGCAGCTCGTGGCGGACAGCGTCGGAGTCCGAGAGAAGTTGCTAGAACTTCCAAAAGGCCTATTTCGGGCTGTTTCTGGGCGCAGATGCAGGGTCCAATAATGGGTGTTATGT
>DQEK01000231.1 GCA_003533545.1 Acidobacteriota bacterium
GTGTTGCCCGCCAAGTCGTAGATACCGTACGGCGAGCGGCCGGCCGGATAGGCTCCGACCGGCGAGCTCTGAACGTACCCATCATCGATACCGGTGCTCGGATTCCGGCGCTCGGCAAATCCACGCGCGTAACTGACATCCGCGAAGTTTGCCTGGCTGCCGTCCGGAGGGGCGTCGCCCCACGGGTAGGCTCGCCCATCTGTGCCGCGCGCCGCCTTCTCCCACTGCGCTTCCGTGGGCAGTGTGAAGTGCAACCCGGTAAGCGCCCTCATCCACGTGGCGTAGGCCATCGCATCATTCCAGCTCACGCAGAGCACGGGCTCGTCTTCGCGCTGGGTGACATACGGTGCCTGCCAGCTAGCGTCGTAGCGAACGTCGCCGGGCTGCTCCACCCAACAGCCTTCGCCTCGTTCGGCGTCGGTCACGTATCCAGTATCCCCCACAAAGTTGCGAAACTGCGCAAGTGTGATCGGGAACTTGCCGATCCAGTAGCCGCTGAGCATGACGCGGTGCACGGGTTGTTCGAAGGGCTCCCCATCGCGAGAACCCATATCGAATGGGCCGGCCGGCACATAGATCAGGATGTGGCCGTCACCGAGGTCCGCCTGCCAATAGCCGAGGTCGTTCTGCTCGACGGTAAGTGCCTGCTGGCGAACCGCCTCGAACGCTGAATCGGGCCCGAATTCACCGTTAACGCATCCCGGCGACACCAACAGCGCGGTGGCCAAGGCTGCTGCGCGAAGTATCGGTTTTCCCGCTGCTGACGTAGCTGTCACCGTTCCCAGTGCCAACCTATTGCTCTCGGTTCTCGAAAGCATTGTCGAAGCCATAGCGAGCAGAGGTAGCAGGCTCGGTCTTCAACAGGACCTTGCCGGCAAGTGCGCCGGTGTGGCTGCCATTCTGGATGGAGATCACACCGTTTACCAGCACAACCTCCACTCCACTGGCATATTGGTGGGCGTCGGCGTAGGAAGCGCGATCGGAGATCGTGTCTGGGTCGAAGATCACGACGTCAGCCTGGTAGCCTTCGAGCAGCAGGCCCCGAGCCTTCATGCCCAGAAACTGCGCTGGCATCGAAGTCATCTTGCGCACTGCGTCGGCAAGCGTCAGCAACCCGTCTTCACGAACGTAGCGGCGCAGCGCGACCGACTGGCTCGCGAACGACCGCGGATGAGCACGCACTGGACGAGCACCGTCCGCAACCGGAGCGAACCCCCCACCGTCGCTGCTGATCATGACCCAGTCCTGACTCATGGCATAGAGCATATCGTCGGTCGACTGCGACGCCGAGGCGAACAGCATGTCGGGTTCGTCGAGGATCAAGTCGGCAACGATGTCGAAGCCGTCCCTGCCTTGTTCCTCGACCAGTTCGTCGAGCGTCCTCTCGAGCAGCTCGGGATGCTCATCGGTGACCTTGATACGGAAGTCTTGCCATCCCCAGCGCGCCACGGCGCTGGGATCCGCCCGGCGAGGCTCGTAGGTTGACGCGCGCAGTCGCGCGCGTATCGCGTCGTCGACGAGGGCGCTCTGCAATTCGGCGACGAACTCGCGGCGGGTTGCGACGCGGTCGCTTTCGGAGACGTCGCCGGCAAACTCGGCGCGTCGCATGCGGCGCCGCAAATCCGAGAGCGCCGCCAGATCGTCGGGAACGTCGATCAGGTCGGTGATGAAATCGATCGGTGCCCCCTGCAGGAAGGGGTATTGATCGGCGGTTATCTGAACGCCCCGCGCCCGTGCCTCGTTCACCATCTCGACGACCCGGCGCATCTCTCCCCAATTGTCGCGACCGGCGGCCTTTAGATGAGTGATCTGGACTGGGACACGGGCTGTCTCGCTGATGCGGATGATCTCATCGGCGGCCTCGAGGATGCTCCCCGCCTCGTCGCGCATGTGAGAGATGTAGACGCCGCCGAATTCCGCGACTGGCTCGGTGACCTCAATCACTTCTTCTGTGCTCGCATAGATGTTCAGGCCGTCGTACTCGAGCCCGGTGCTGATTCCCCAAGCCCCCTCGCTCATTCCCTGTCTGACGATCGATCTCATGCGCCGGACCTCTTCTGGGCTTGCCGCTCGCAGATTGTCGCGACCCATCACCTCGCGTCGAATCACGTTGAACGGCACCATCATCACCGCATTGGTGCCAATTCCGCTGACCTCCCACCGAGCCTTGGTTTCCGCGATGCGGAAGCTACCTGACCCGTCGCTTCCCGTGCGCACGGTGGTAACGCCCTGCATCAGGTAGTTGAGGATCGCGTTGGCGTCGTTGCTGTCGAAAGCGTCGTCAACGTGCGTGTGCATGTCTATGAATCCCGGCGCGACTACTAGCCCTTCTGCATCAATGGTCCGGGTGGCCTGCCGGTCTGCAAGATCACCGATCTGAACAATCGTGTCGCCGCGGATACCGACGTCGGCAAGAAACCACGGGTTGCCCGTGCCGTTGACGATCCTTCCGTTGATGATCAAGAGGTCGAACTCGGCCGGCGCCTGCGGGGCACTCACCGGCGCCATGATCGCGACGACAAGCGCGAACAACGGTGTGGAAACTCTCATCGACTCGGGCAGCCTCATGTGAAGCTAGCTCCTCAGGATGTTCCGGAGATGATGTAGATCCCGTAATTCGGGACCTGGATCCACTCGACACCGTTGGGCCCGACGACTTGGGGATTTGAAAAATTAATCGAGATCGGGTACCCGGGGCGATCGGGCAAATTGGTATGAACCGCGTACTCGAAGGCGAAAATGTGGTTCGGATGGATGACCAAGTCGTCTCGATCGCGCCGGAAGGGGGCGATGGAAGCTCCGACGGTCATGAGTTCGCCGTCGTTGTTTCCCTGTGCGTGAAGGTCCAAGTAGAAGCCGGGGGTGTCCCCGTCGCCGAGATAATCGCGGACCATTTGGTAGTCTTGTTCTCCATCGTCGGTGAAGGGCGTATAGATGTATCCGTCTGCCTCCATCGCTGCGACGATTTCCTCCAGCGCTTGCCCCGAAGTCATGCCGACTCGGACATGCTGTCGCATGATTCCTTGCGCGCGCTTGCCGAAATCCCAGGCTCGCTGGATGCCTTCCGGAACCTCGGTTTCGCCTTCACGAAGCACGTAGGCGTGCATTTTGCTGTCGACCGTGAAAGATGAGAATCCGAAGTCGAAGATCTTCTCCCCGCCGTAGTTGAGCGAGAAGAAATCACCGGGTTGAAGCACGTAGTTACGGCTGTCCGTGGAAGAGGGAAGCCCGGGCGCTGCCTTGCCTTCTGCAGTGACAGAATAAAGGACAGAGGCTCCGCGGAGGTCACGGAGCTTCGTTCTGCCCGGAACGACTCCTTTCAACTGCGCGATCGCGCCCTGTCGCGCCAACTCGAGCGTGATGGCTTGTACGGCAACCTCGAGAGAGAGGCGACGCGAGCGGAAATCAGTGATCAGGTGCTCTGCCGAGACGACCCGTGACGAGAGCTCTGGCCCGAGGATCTGTTCAAGTTTTTGGAACTGGGTGTAGGAAATGCCGTCAGCGACGGCTAGCCAGTCGGAGTAGTTGACGCCGATTCTTTCGGGGTTGTGTGACTCCACGTACTCTCGCAGCTCGTCGTACACACTGGGGTCCACGTCCCCCGGGTTGTAGCCGGTCAATGCTCGCGATATCTCCATCGAGCCACGGACGTCGATGTTTTCAATCGCTCCCTGTCCGCCGAAGACTTCGCCGAAGGCTGCTCGTTCGATACGATCTCCGACATCCGTGAAGATGATGAAACCGCCGGTCCTACCGAACTCGTATTCTAGGGGGTCAGGGTTTCCTTGGCGTGTACCGTGAATCCACATGTCGATGTCGTGGTCGCGCATGGCGCTCGGCAGGATCAGGTCGAGCCTGTCGTTGCGGATCAGTCGAAGCCACTCGTCTTGATCGGGCTTCGGAATCTGCTCCTGTGCACCGACAAGAGAACCAACACTCAGCATGAGCAGCACAAGTGCGAACAACAGGCGATTTCGCATCGGTTTCTCCAGATGTGTCAGTCACGACGGCGGTGTGACACCCTCGGCCAATCTAAGCCGCTTCCACTCGCCGGCTGCTTTCGTGGTGGGTTTGTGGGGCGAAAAGTGTACATAAAAGGTACTGACATCACCAACGAGTCCGATTCGTGGAGAATGCACCTCCACAAAGGTTTAAGCGGCGCGGCACAGATGATCCGCTCGCCCATCGAATGCCAACTCAGCCAAAGGCAGGGGATTGCCTCAGCGTCGTTGCGATGCCCCTCAGTGTGTCAGCCAGCGATCCTAGCCGCGGTACGTTGAGCCAAACGGCTTCCTCGACATTGCCCTCCAACTCGGTCGCCAGTGCTTCGAGTTCGGCGACGATCGCCGCTGTGCCGCGGGCGCCTGAGCCAAGTTGGTCGACGCGACCGAGGACCTCGGTGACGGCGCCGGCGAGTTGTGGCTCGATGCCACTGCCACGGTTGAGCTGATCGAGGTAGGCAAGCGCCAACGTTGAGCTCGGCTGCCAAACGATCCTCTCCTGGTGTTGCACGTTGGTCTCTTCGGACAACACCAGACTGGCGGCGTCGATCTCGTTTTGCGACAGATGTTCGCTCGCCGTCAGCCGGAACACGTCGAGCCCGCGGGCAATCTCGGCACCGTAGATGTGACCGTTGTACCAGTAGGCCGACCAGTAGCCGCCCGATACTAGGTCCTCGGCGTTGACGGGGCCGCGGTCGAAATACGCGATCTCGACGGGGTTCGCCGAGTCGGTGAAGTCGAACACCGAGATGCCGCCCTGGTACCAGCCCTGGACCATGATGTCGCGGCCCGGCACCGGGATGAGCGAGCCGTTGTGGGCGACGCAATTTTCCTGCTCCGACTGCACTGCCGGCAGCTTGTAGTAGCCCCGGAACCCCATCTCACCATCGACGATGTCGAAGATGGCGTTCGCCCCCCACGCCGGCGGGTCGATCGACCGGCAGCGCGGGCGCGAGCCCCCACCCCATTCATCGGTGAAGACAATCTTGGTGCCGTCGTTGCTGAACGTGGCCGAGTGCCAGAACGCGAAGCTCTGGTCCACGACGTAGTCGAGCCGGACGGGATTCACCGGATCAGAGATGTCGAGGAGGATGCCGTTGCCCGAACACGCTCCCGCGGCCAGGCCGATCTCTGGGTAGGTCGTGATGTCGTGACACTGCCTTGTCTCCCGAGAGCTCTGCGTCCCTCGGCCGTGGTCGCCTCCCTGCCAGAGACCCGAGATGGTACCGGTCTCTGAATCGGCAAAGATGCGCGGTCGGTTGACGATGCGCGCGTTCTCGGGAGCAGCGAGAGGCACCTGAATAACGTCGATACTGAAGAGCGCGGTGTCGGGATCCCCCTCGGTGTCGGAGCAGCCCGTCAGCTCTTCGCCCGCCCGGACCGCGCCTGTACCCGACGCGTACACGTACACATTCGCGTTGTCGTCAGGGTCCACCACCAACGTGTGAGTATGTGACCCTCGGCAAGTTTGCACGGCGGCTACCTGTGTCGGATTCCGCAAGTCGCCAATATCGAAGATGCGAACACCACGGAAACGCTCGGCACTGACCGGCTCCTCGACTCCTTGTATGCCGCAGTCGAGCCGGGCCCGGGTGTCCTGTACGGACATGAAAAGAAGATCGCCTCGGACTGACAGATCTCCCTGGCCGCCGGGACACACCACGGAAGAGAGGAGCTCGGCTCGGCTGGCATCCTCAACGTTGTAGACGTTGAAGCCGTGGTAGTTGCCCATGAACAGGTGCTCACCACTGAACGCGAGGTCCGAGTTCGTAAAGCTCAGCCCGCTTCCCGGCCGCTGGGTGCCTCGACCACCACCATCGCCTCGACCGCCACCTCGTCCACCACGACCGCCTTGCGCTGCAGGTGGGCCCTGCGGTGCTCTAGGCCGGCCGGCGGGCGCCTCGGGGTCGTAGAAGCCCTCCGGCTTGGGCAGGTTGATAACCAGTTCCATGTTGCTTGCGGCCATCCCGGCATCCCGGAAACCAGCTGCCAGGCCGACGCGAGGATCAGCCTG
>DQEK01000457.1 GCA_003533545.1 Acidobacteriota bacterium
GAGATGCTCGCGTTGCGCGATGATTTCGTAGGTGCCAGCGCGCACATTCGGAATCTCGAATGTGCCGTCGTCCTCGGTCAATGTTACGGACGACGTGCCAATTAGGAGGACCACGGCACCATGGACCGGGTCACCGGTTTCACCGAAGGTAACAGTGCCTTGAATGTTCCCGATGTCCTGTGCATCCGCCCAGGCCGGAGACCAGAGCCCCAGCCCTATAACAACAGCACGGCAAAGCCAGTCAACACGAACGAAATTCATGGATCCGATCGGCCTCTGGCCACAGTGTTGGCGTTCACGCGAGGCATTGTCCGGTGCTCAAGTCTTGGGCCTTGTGCCACCACTTGCCCGGTTCACGCGACATATGTAAAAGGCGCAATGTCCGATCTCGCGAAAGGTGTCTCCGGGTACCGATTTTACCCATAGTGGCCCGTCTCTTGAACTCTTCGTCTTGCGAACACGATTCAAGCACCACGTTGCAGTCGACAGTTCGACCCCCGCCCGGTCGACGGCTTGGCGGTGAAGATCTGGCGATCAACAGCATCGTCAGACTTAGTCGTACTTCCAAGCCAGCAAGCGCCGCTCAAGTCGCTCAGAGAGGGAGAAAAGCAGCAATACCAAACCCATGATCACGACGATTAGCCCGATCGTCAAGGCCGCGTTGTAGGTGCTCTGTGCAAACTGGAGTAAGTATCCTAGCCCGCGACTTGAGGCCACGAATTCGCCAACGACTGCGCCGGTGAAACCAAATCCCACCGCGACCTTGAAGTTGCCCATGACCCATGCGGTCACTGAGGGTACGTAGACTTCCTGAACCAGGACACGTCTCCCACCGCCTAGGGTCTGGACTCGTTCCACGAGTCGCTGGTCCACCTCTTTGATGCCGTTGTACACAGCGAAGAAGATGAGTACCATGACGAGGATGGTCGCGAGCGCCAGCTTGGACGCTAGGCCGATGCCCAGCCAAATGACGAACAACGGCGCCAAAATAACGCGGGGAATCGCGTTGAGCAGAATCATAACGGGTTCAAGTAATTCGGCTAGTAGTGGCGAAAGTGCAGCGGCGAATCCCAATGCGACGCCCAGTGCCACTCCCACGACGAGACCGGCGAAGGCTGCGATGGTCGTCGCCCAGAGATGCGGCCAGAGTTCGCCGTCGACGACTAACTGGAGCATAACCTCGCCGACAGCGCTCGGCGGCGGGGCATAGAACGGGTCCAGCCAACCGATACGGGATAGCGTTTCCCAGACCAGGAGGAGTAGTAAGCCGGCCAGGGTCCGTCTATGGGTCGGAGTCATGTGTCGGTCGGCCTTGGTGCAGTTAGCGACTTGAGTTCGACGGAAAGGTCGTCCCAGAGCCGTCGTAGCAGTGGCGCGAAGGCCGGGTGCTGTCGCGTCTCAAGAATCTGCCGAGGGCGTGGAATGTCGACGACGTGACGGGCACTGATCGTCGCGCGCGGGCCCTTGCTGAGGACATACACGACATCCGACGCGCCGGCCGCTTCTTCGAGGTCGTGCGTGACCAACAGCACGGTTAGTTGCTCGCGTTCGACCCAATCCAGGAGCTCCTGCGTGACGCGGGTCCTGACGATGGCGTCCAAGGAGGCGAACGGTTCATCCAGCAGGAGCAGTTTTGGCTCCAGTGCAAGCACCTGCGCGATTGCGGCACGTTTGCGCTGGCCACCGGACAGTTGCGCTGGATAGCGGTCACCGAGGCCGGCCAATCCAAGCACGGTTAGCCAGTGTTCGGCTTTGTCAGCGATGGTCGCTTCTGGGAGTTCTCGGATATGGAGGCCAAGGGCGACGTTCTGTCGTACCGTTCGCCAGGGAAGCAGAGCGTCGTCTTGAAATAGGAATCCAACGTCCCGCATAGGGACGTCCAACTCGACCGAACCGTGCTCTGCTGAGATCAGCTCAGTCACGACCCGAAGCACACTCGTTTTTCCAGAACCGGACGGGCCGACTAGGCTGACGAACTGACCCTTCTGGATGTCGAAGTCAACGCCGTCGAGCACCGGTGTTCCGCCATAACCGACGGTGAGACCTTTCACATGTAACACGGCGTTCTCAGTTCGGAGCGATGTGGTGACGTCGCGGGGCCGCGAACAGCGGACTATTCGGAAAGGGCGTCGACATCGAGAAGCGTGTCCAGGGCTATTTGCCCAGGCTCCAGAATTCCGGCTACCTCCTGGGCTGCCACGACGCGTTCGGACGCGGCGACGTCGATCCGAACGTGTTCGGGGTATAGCGACAGGCGGTGGCGTTCGATGATCTGTTCCAACTGGGTGACATCGCCTCCGGCGATGAGAGCGCGCGGTAGTGCCGAAACGATGTCTGGCGGCGGGAGGAGACGGGCGTCGTTAAGGCCGCCTTCGAGTGCGGCGGCGAGTCGGCGTATCTCCGGCAGGCGTCGGTCGCGTTCGTTCGATCGCACTGAGACGCCCATGAATTCGTAGGCCCCCCCCAAATACGTCTTGGCCTCGCTGAGGTTCATGAAGTTCACCAGTGTTTGGCCGCCGGCTTCCGTGATGAGCGAGAGGGCCGGTTCTTGAAGCATCGCCGCGTCGATTTGACCGATTCGTAGCGCGTCAAAGAGGTTCGTCCCGATGGCGGCGAATCGGACTTGGTCGGCGTTTACGCCGGCCTGATCGAGCAGGAACAGCAACAACGCGTGGTCCGCGTTGCCAAGACCCGAGATTCCGACTGTGTAGTTTTCGAGTTCGCGGATAGCGCCGATGGTCCCTGCCTGTTGAGGAGAAACAGCCAGCGCGAACAGCGGCAATCGGCCCGTCGACGCAACGCGCCTGACGGCCGCGCCGTTCGCGGCGGCTTGTAGCGCGACGTCGAACGAGGTGCCGGCGTAGTCGACAGCGCCTCCGACGAGGGCCTGCATGGCAGCGCTGCCTCCGCGGGTATAAACGAGTTCAGCATTGAGGCCCTGCGCTGCGAAGTGGCCTCCTGCTCGTGCCATCTCATAGGGCACCACGCAGAGTAGCTGACCGCAGAAGGCGAGTCGCACAGCGACGGTTCCGTCAGTCGGCTTTGCGGCGCAGGAACTGACGGCCATGACGCCGGCCACACCGACGAGGCTCTTGAGCGCAGTTCGCCGGTCCCAGGTGTTCCCTGGGTTGGGCCTACTTGGAGCACCCCTGGGCGAGAGGTTCCTCTCGTGGTCACGAACGGGGCCGACTAGGCCTGGATTCGTCGCGTCACAGCAGCCCATGGTACCTACTTGCTTTAGCGCCTCGATCGGTTCACTGGGCCACGTACTCGGTGGCGAACTCTTTGAGTCGTTCGCTCCGCAGTCCAATCGTTTCCGCTTCGGCCATGGCCCGTTCCTGGTCCCAGCCGTCTTGTTTCACGCGCTTGATGAACCACATGGCGCCGACCCGGTTCGCCGAGGCGCAGTGGATGTAGGCCGGCTGATTCGCGGTGTCTGCGATTGCGGCGAGGAACTCTTCGGTCACGTCGGGGTTCGGTGCCCGGAATGGAATGTGAATGTACTTCAGGCCTGCCTCCGTGGCTGCCGCCTGACTGGCTCCGATGTTGGCACCTTCTTCTTCCGCGGTGCGAAAGTTGATGACCGAGGCGAAACCGAGCTGCTTCAACGCCGGCATTGCCTCGGCCGGCGTGGCTCCGGCGCAGGCGACGGTTGCGTCAATCCGCGTGTAATTTCTAACACCCTCTGGTGCTTCCTGGGCGCCTAGCGTGGCGGGAGTCCAGAACCCGAGTGCCAGACCGAAAAAGAGGCCGCCCGCGAGCAGGGGCGACCGCACGGTGCGGTGAACGATGGACATGATGTCTCCTTAAAAGTGTGCGTCCTCGCGCGTGTCGCTTAACGTCGTATGATGATGCTTGCATTCTACTGCGCCCGGACGGGTCGCACCCGACGATATCTGTTGTGGAAGGTGTTACGGAGCTACGGATGTTACAAATATGTGGACCGCGGCTTTGGTTGTGCGCTGTCGCGGCTGGTTTGGTTGTGGGTTGCGGCGGACCTGGATTCGATTCGGCTTCATCCGTCCCCGAAGCGGTGGTTGAGCCAGCTGCGCTCGATATTGTGGTGCTCAGCGTCGAGGGCATGACCTGAGGCGGCTGTGCCCTGGCCGTGCGCCAGGCCCTCTTAGGGGTGGACGGAGTCGTTGATGCCAAGGTCTGGTACGACGACAAGCGTGCCGAGGTACGTTACGCCCCGATGGTCGTCGACACTGTCGCGATGCTGTTGGCAATCGAAGCCGCCGGATTTGCCGCGTCAGTGATCAACGACGATGACGTCGAATAGCCTGCGACAGCGTTTGCCGGCCGCGACTGGAGTCGTAGCGGCAGTGCTAGCCTCAAGTTGCTGCCTGCTACCGTTGGCCCTGATCGTGACCGGTGTGACTGGTGCCGGCCTGATGATGACGATGATGCGTTACGAGTGGTTGACTTTTCCGGTTGGCGTTGGTGGTCTGATTGGCGCCTACATACTGTACTTTCGGGCGCAACGTCGCTGCGCTACGACCGCGTGCCGGTTCGTGAGCCAGCGGCGTACGCAGATCATGTTGGGTGTCTCGACCGTGGTTGTGGTGGTCGCGATCCTTTTGAAATTCTTCCCGTCCTGGACTGCCGACCTGCTACAGCAGCTAACCTGAGGACGTTTCGTCAAGCACCTGGCGTTAGACGCCGGCGCGGGCGGACGACCTCCCGTGTTGGGTGTGTAGGTTGGTCACGCAACATCGAAAGGGCGCCAGCATTGGTTGCTCTTGGCCTTGGTTGCGATGGCAAACGGAACGTCCGTGGGGTTCCCTTGCGCGGCACTCTCAGTCTATCGGCTGTCGTCTCGCCGATTGTGGTTAACGGAATTGCCGGGACTGCCGGGGGCACTTGTGCTCACAGGGCCTCGAAAGTGCCGTCCGGCGTGTCGCGGATGGCCAACTCACCACGTTCGGCGCGAATAATCAGCTCGCGGGCCTCATTCGCACGCTCCGACGGGACCAGGACCTCTGCGGCTCCAATGCCATCGACCGAGATGGGGTAGATTCGGCGGACCGCCTCTCCGCGCAGTTGGCAGGGGATGTCGTGAGCCTCGAGAAAGGCCTTGATCTGTGCTTCTACGAACTGGCCCTGGACCGTTGAGACGACCACGTATCCTTCATAATCGGTCATTGTGGGTCTCCGCTATTGCTACCTTGTGCCACGATTCCGAGTTGCAACATGAGGCCCAAGAGGTCGGCCTGTTCCCAGCGTTCTACAATTTTGCCATCGCGCAGGCGCAGGAACACCATTGATGGGAGCTGCACCGGTTTCCCGGTCGGGGGCGCACCCATCAACGGTCCCCGGCTCGTGCCGGCGAAGGTGGCCCGACAGGCCACGAGGTCCTCTTCGGCAAGCATTTCGTGCACCGTTATCCGTAGGTCGGGAAATGCGGTTCTGAACACGTCGTACATCTGGCGTGCGCCGGCGGGACCGGGAGCCTGCTCAGGCGCCGCACTATGGTCGAGGTAGTCGTCCGCGATCAGCTCATCGATCGCGTCAGGACGGGCGTTGTTGAACACCTCGTCGAAGAATCGCCGAACGAGAATTTTGTTCTGAGCAGACATGAACATAACTTTCGTTCTGCAGAACCGTGGCGGTTGGCGGGCTCACCAGTTGTGATGGGCTGGTTCGTCGTCAAACGAAACTACACGCGCTGTCAAAATCATGCGCGAGCGGCGATTGCTTCAGGCCACGACAAAGACGATGTGGCTAGCGCGAGAACGTTGTGATCTTTCCGCAACCTCGGTCCTGGACGCCCGCAACAGCGCCCTTCGCCAACCGGTGTGAGCCCCGTGTGGACGAGGTTCACTCGACGCATAGGCATTGCCGGCCGAGAGCGCGAGAGACTGTGAGGCCGGGTGCCGCCAGCGAGCGCGCTGCCGCGACCCGTCCTTGTCGTGCCCTTTTCGACACGGACCTTGCCGGATGCGTGTATGTTCGGTTCTAGTCCCGCGGTTCGGTGCCCTCAATCGCTGCGACTCCCTCAGGGGCATCTGCAAGCATCGCTCGCACCCCATTGCGAATAAACGTGGTTGTTCCTGGTGCTTGGAAGAACAAAAAGCCCTCACGGTCTCGCCACGCAGACGGGCCGCCCAGCACCTTGTCCGCTCCGAGGGTGTCGTCCTTGATCTTGGTGATCATCCGTTCATACTCGGGATCACCCTGACGCCGACCGGAGAAGCTACCGAGGTCGCTACTGGCGGCGAAGATGGCGTCGACACCGGTCACGCTCGCGATGGCGTTCGCCTGTTCCACGCCTTCGAGTTGCTCGATCATTGCGATGATCATGATGTTGTCGTTCGCGGTTTGACGATAGTCGTTGCCCCAGATGGCGCGATACTGACCGCCGCCCTGGCTGCGAATACCCATCGGCGGGTATTTTGCCCACTGCACCGCGTTTTCCATCTCTTCCGGCGTGATGACCATTGGCACGATGATGCCCAAGGCCCCGATGTCAGTCGCTTTCTGGATATCACCTTCGGTCGCGTCAGGGACACGGATGAAGGGAATGGCTGGTGCATCCTTGCAGGCCCAGATCATCCGGGCGACGTCTTGGTAGCTGAGCGGACTGTGCTGCATCTCGATCCAGATGAAGTCAAACCCGGCATTGGCCATTGCGCAGTAGATCTGTGGGTCCGGTGTGTCGACCGTCCCCCCGACGATTTGCTGCCCCGACAGCACTTTCTGCTTTGCGGTGTTGTACATTCGCTGTGCTTCGGCGTTCGAAACGGCGCTCAGGACGACCATGGCGCAGGTGGCGACGGACAGGACGATTCGTGTGGCGCGCATCTGTTCTCCTTAATTTATTTGGCCGTGGGGCTACTTCAGCGGGGAATAGTCGGTAGCCTCCATATAGGCGCTTTCGACTTGGACCCGTCCCACCCCTGAGGCCTCAGCCACGCCAGGCCACTCAGCATCGGTGCGGAAGTCCTGCCAGTTTTCCTGCGCCGCCTGACGGCTGTCGTGCGAGATGATGTAGGTCAGCGTGTTCGGGGTGTCTTGCGGAACCCAGTAGCCAACGTTCTCGATACCGTGGCGTTCGAAGATTCGCATAGTGTGGTCGCGGAACCTGGCTTGCAGGTTAGGCAGTTTGCCCTCGGCTGTGGTGTAGGTTCGTAGTTCGAACACTTTACCGTTGCTCTGAGCTACCAGCGTGTCGGTCTGCCAGAAACTGCCAGCCCCGAAGCCGGCCGCGAAGACCATGATGCCGAAGACAACGAGATAGGGTCTACTGTTGGTCATGATGGGCTCCTTCATGATGTTTTCCGCCTCAGGGCCCGATGGCTCTGTGGTCTGGCGGTCGTAAGATCCAGCGGTGTCCAGCCAGATTTTCGGTGCCTTTGAGCCGTCCGAGAAGTGCCATAGTAGCCGAAAATTCGGCAGAATTCTCGGTTTTACGACGACTAGTCCGTAAGCCGCGTCGAAAACCACAGGAGGGCAAGTCCGAAGAGGATCACGAACGGGCCTTCGGAAAGTGTCCAGGAAGTTGGCATGCCTTCGAATAGGTCAATGCCGATCACCACCGCGCCGAAAACCGTTGTTGCCCAACTCAGATAGACGAGCACGGTTCGATGGCGCACGACGTCGAACGATACGAGTAGAAACAACCCCCCGAACATCGCGTAAAAGGCGGAGAGCGAGCGGGCGAGATATCCGACCACGGGGACTGTCGGTAATGTCCCCATATCCAGAGCCTCGTGAATCGCTATCATCCAAGACTCCGGTGCAACGACGAAGATCATCGCGAACAGCATCGAGCCGCCGGCCAGACGGAGTAGCAGCTTTAATGTCCGGTTGGTGGTCTGGGCCGCGGTCATGGCCCTCCATTCTCGCTTGGTCGCGTGGGTGGGGATGCTTGGGTTCGCAGGCTCCCGACGGGCCGCGATGTCGGCGGCCCATCTCGGGACCGCGGGCATTACGGCTTGTGAACGTTGTAGACCGCTAGCTCACCGTCGTCGTCGAATGAAATCACCGGAAATTCCTGAGGATTGGGGCCCTCCATGCCGGGTGAGCCGACTGGCATGCCTGGGACGGCGATACCCGTGATGTCGGGCCGCTCGTTCAGCATTCGCTTGATGTCTTCGGCTGGCACGTGCCCTTCGATGACGTAACCGTCAACAGTGGCCGTGTGGCACGACGACACGCGCTCGGGCACGCCGTTCTCAGTTTTGATCGGTGTAACACTGGGCACGTCGGTGGTGTTCACGGTGAATCCCGCGTCTTTGAGATGATTGACCCATCCCATGCAGCACCCTCAGGTAGGCGATTTGTAGACCTCGATCACGGGTTCCTGGGTCCGTACGACGGTTAGCGAACCAACCCCTACGAGCAGCGTGAATATGGCGGTCAATGCCGTGCGCATGAAAACTCCTTACTAGCGACTATGATGGCGTCCCGATTTTCGCCTATCAGGCTACTCGTTGTCCGGATGGTTGGCAACCCACGGGAGCGCCGCTGGCCGTTCGAGGCGAGTTACAGCGCTTGTGCGGTAATACTTGAGGGTGCCGTCGACCCCATTTCGGTTTACCCGCTGCGTCTTTGAGGCTGGTTCCTCGGCGGACGCTCAGCGTCGAGGGTTTGTTGAATAACCTCCCTCGTACGGGTGATCAGTTCGCTCACGCGCTTGTCATCGTAATCCGTCGTGTCGATTGGTTCCCCGAGAATAACGTCGACATGTCCTGGGCGTGGCGCAAGGGTAGTTTTCGGGAGCAGGTCGAATGTGCCCCAGATGGTAACGGGCACAATGGGCACTCCTGCTTTCAGGGCAATCTTAAACACGCCAGGTTGAAATTTTTGTAGCTTGCCATCAGGACTCCGTGTGCCCTCTGGAAACACAGCCAGTGACCGTCCGTGTTTCACTCCTTCGATGACTTGGCGCAGACTGGCGACCATTTTTGCGGCGTTGCCTCTATCGATCGGGAAGTGTCCGGCGGTCCAGAGATGCCAGCCCATGAACGGCACATAGAACAGTCCCCGTTTAGCCATGATTCGGAACGGGTGAGGCAGATAAGCAAATAACGCTGGCGTATCGATCAGGCTCGAATGGTTCGCCATGTAAACGTAGGGGCGGTCGGGTCTCACGTGTTCGACCCCGTGTACACGAATGCGGGCAAAGATGGACCATGCGACGAGCCGGCACCACCAGCGAGCACACCAAAACTGCTTATTTCCCGTCCGATCAAACGGCCAGACGAGTAACGAAAGGCTCCCCATTACGACGGTGTGGGTGTACCACAGCAGGTTTGCGAATGGCGCCCAGAGGTAGACGAAAAGAAGCTTCACGAGGGTTCAGCGGGTCAGTGCTGCTCTGATGTAGAGCAGGTCGATGAGTGCCCGGGCGCGCGCGAGTGGACCTGGTTGCTCAAGCAGTCCAAGTCGATCGACTGGGTCGATGTCGATGATTTGAGCGATGCCGTTGGCGAGGTCTCTGGTCGCCATACCGTCGGGGACCTGTAACCCATTCATGGCGATCGGAATCAGGCCGGCAAGCTCTTCGTGCAGGTCGCGCAGTGCGACCTGGTCGTCCGCGGTGGGTTCTTCCCAAATTGGCTCGATGTGCGCCAGACGATACGGACGACTCTCGTCCTCGCCGGTGATCCGGAATTTCGTCAGGCCTCCGAGCACGATATTGTACCGGCCGTCTGGTAGCTCTTCAGATTCAGCGATGACCCCGACACATCCGATGGGAAAGATCGGTGGTCTGCCCTCGTACTCATCCTCGTGACCCGGTTCTAGGAGCACCATGCCGATGAGACGGTCACCTTCTAGGGCATCGGACACCATGTCGCGATAGCGTTGCTCAAAGACGTGGAGCGGCCGGGTCGCGCGTGGGAAGAGCATGATGTCCTGAAGCGGAAAAATTGGTATCGTCGGTGGCAGCGTCGTGGGAGCGTAGCCCCGGGTTGTCGGTTCCTGGGCAGTGGCCCATATCGGGGAGCACAGCACCGCGAAGACTGCAACGAGGTGTATAAGTCGCGAGGTGGTACATCGACACTTGGGTCCTCCGGTGGTGGTGGTCATCTTGAAATTCGAGTTGGACGGGCACGTCATGGAATGTCAATGATAGGTCCGTTCGCCATCTGCTCAACGTTCTTGAGAATCACCATAGCTTGGTTAGGGTTCTCTCGGTCCCAGTCCTGCACGGTTTTGCTCTGCACGGCTAGTTCCTCTGCGAGTCAGACGACGAACGGTGTGGCGGGCGCAGGTCTATTCGTGCGCGACCGCCGAAGCGCGTAGGCTCTGGACGGTTTCGATTACTCCCGCAGCGGCCGCGTCTATTTCTGCAGCGGTGTTACCCCGACCCAGCGAGAACCGGACGCTTCCTCGGAGCCTCTCTTCCGGCAAACCCATGGCACCGAGTACATAGCTTGGTTGAAGCAATGCGCTCGTACAAGCCGAGCTGGAGGACACGGCAACCTCTGGTAGACGCTTCATCAACTGGGTCCCGTCCACGTCCTTGAAACTGAGGCTCGTGGTGTTCGCCAGTCGTTCGGTACGGTGTCCGTTGACCTCGACACCGTCTAGGCCAGAGACGAGGGCAGATTCGAGCCGGTCTCGCAGCGCACCCACCCCGTCATCTGCTGGTAACGTTGCCGCGACCCCCATCCCAACAATGCCCGGGACGTTGAGCGTGCCGGAGCGCATGCGGCGCTCGTGGCCTCCCCCGTGGATGAGTGCCTCGCATCGCACCCTTGGTTCCTTTCGACGTACGTAAAGCAGGCCGATCCCCTTGGGTCCGTTGATCTTGTGGGCGCTCGCGCTCAGCAGGTCGATCCCCATACTCTGGACGTCGATCGGGGTCTTAGCAAACGACTGCGTCGCATCCGTGTGAAACAACACACCGCGTTCTTTGCACAGGGAGCCGATTCGTGCGATCGGATGCATCACGCCGGTCTCGTTGTTGGCATGCATGATGGACACCAACAGGGTCTGGTCGGTGATCGCGTCAACAAGCTGGTCGAGGTCGAGTCGCCCGTCGGTGCCCACGCCAAGATAGGTCACGTGCACCCCTTGCGCTTCGAGGATTTCACAGGTGTCGAGGACTGCCCGATGCTCTGTGGCCACCGTGACAATGTGTCGTTTCCGGTAGGCGGAAGAACGCATGACTCCCTGCAAAGCGAGGTTGTCAGACTCGGTGGCGCCACTGGTCCAGATGATCTCGCGCGGGTCAGCGCCGATGACCTGAGCCACTTGTTGCCGAGCCGTTTCGACTGCTGTCGCCGCATCGCATCCCAATGCGTGATGTCGGCTAGCGGCGTTGCCGAAGCGGTCCGTGAAAAACGCCATCATCGCTTCGAGGACCCGTGGGTCGAGTGGGGTTGTCGCGTTGTGATCGAGATAGATCATTTGAGCGCCGCGACTGAGAAGATTAATGGATAAAGTCGCTCTGAGTACCACAGTTTCGCGAAATACAGGCCGATCGGCGCTGGCGTCAGGTCGGTCTGCGTGGCGAGCCACTGGGCGCCCCGTTCGTTTCCTGTGGCAGCGACGGCCAGCGCAGTTTCTTCGATTGTGCCAAAGCTGCCGTTCTCGCGCTGCATCGCATACAGAAATTCCTCGCCGCGCCGCCGAACCTCGGTAGGCAACAGATTGCCGCATTCGAGTACGCGCGCTGTTCCATACACTGGGTTCGTCTGGTCGGCGGTCCATGGATTTCCAAACCAAAGCGGGATCCAAGACCCGTCCGTCTGCTGGTTGTTCACTAGGTATCTAATTGCACGTTCCATTGCGCCGTTAATGCGTGGATTCACCCCGTACCACGCCTGCCATGCTCGCAGGGCGTGTGCCGTGAGGTCCGGGCTGCTTTGATCGAACGGCAGCATGCCCCAGCCCCGGCAGAATGTGGGAATGCCGCCGTCGCTGTTCTGCAGGTCGAGTAGCCACTGAGCACCGGCCGTTGCTGCTGCGCGAATCCCGGGGTCGTCACCAAGGACCGCGAGCGCGAGGAGGGCGCCGGAGGTGTCGTCCCCGTCGGGCACCGCACCTGGTAGGTTGCTCCACCCCCAACCGCCGGGTGCAGATTGGGTGTAAGGGTGAACCTCACCGTGCTGCTGGTCGAGTAGCCAACCCCGCAGATAATGCCGTTCATCGGTTGTGAATGCGCTGGCGCCTAGAGCGTTGATTGCCAGAGTCGTTACCCAGGTGGCCAAATTCGTGTCGATCGGCCAACTCCCGTCCTTGCGAACTGACGCCGTCAGGAACTCAACTCCTTTCGCTGTGACCCGGTGATCTGCCAGGCCGCTACCAGCCAAACTCATTGTCACGAAACCTGTCAGGGGGGCGGCTTCGAGGAAACCGCCGGAGGTGGGTTGAATCGATTCCAAAATCCGTAACGTCCTCCGCTTTGTCAACGTTCGCATCGTTCGCGCGACACCGTTTGTAGACGGGCGGTGATGGTGCTGCGCTTGGCCAATCGCGATCAATGCCGGCAGGGCGTAGCTGACCACCGGCAGGCCGATCCATTTGAACCACGAGTGCGGTAGCGCCGAGAGCTCAAACGGGAGCACTGGGATGTGCTCCCACCCAAAGCGACCCGCGAGTGCACAGTGCGTCAGAATCGGCACGGCGAACGTTTGGTCTTCACCGTAAACGGCGCGGATCGCCCCGGTCAGGGACTCAGCGGTTATGGTTCCCACCTGGTTTTCGAGCCAGGCAGTGGCTTTGGTCGAACCAGGCGCGTTGTGCATCGACAACGTGGCCCAAACGAGCGTCGTGGTGCTGATGTTGCTCGGACAGCCGGCGGCGTCGCCGAAGCCGCCATCGGGGTTCTGGTGGGTCGCGAGCCACCGCAGGCCATTCCGCACGAGTTCATCGTGTCCCCCGACGAGAGAAAGCGCTGAGATCGCGGTTGTCGTCGAGAGCGGACTGGACGACAGCTCACCTTCCCAATGGCCCGCCTGGACTCGTGCCGCCAGGAGCCGGTCACGCAAGGCTGAGGTGTCCCATCGCGAGGAGCGCGTAGTAGGTATATTCGCAATCTGGTTCGTCATCGGCCCAGCTGCCGCAGAACGACTTACCGGTCCACAACGTGTCCAGAAAGTCGAGCGTCGGCTCTTTCAGGTGTGCGAGTGAGATCTTCTGTCCAGAAAGCGCATGCAACGCAGTTGCTGTCGAGAGCAGGTCGGGCATGGGAGCGTCGGTCGTTGCTCTGAACCCCCCGTCGGGGTCCGCTCGGTCTAGCAGCCACTGTACCGCGTCTCCAGGCACCGGGCTTTGCATTTGGCGTAGTAGCGTCACGGCTGCGGCGGTGGTGGGGGTCGTTTGTGCCAGCGAAGCGTCTCGCAGCGAGAACGCTGTCGGCGTGTGCCCGAGATCCTGTAGTGCGCCCCAGGCAAGAAAGCTGTGGTAGATGTTGTTACGGTCCCAAGCCGCGTTGATGCGCGCGAAAAGATCCGGGGCCGGTTGCTTTAACGTCGCCCAGCACCGAGCCAAGCAACAAAGGTGGACCAAGTCCAGACCGTCGCCGTTCTCGAACCCCTGAAGGTAACTCCTGACGCCGGTGGGAAAATCCTGCTGCAAGGCAACCAGGCCCTCAAGCCCGAAGACCGTGTAATACAGGTCACTCTGGCCGGCGCGGTTCTGCACCCCGCCGTCTTCGTTGAATTGGGAGAGTAAATACTCCGCGACCGGACTAGAGGCGTCCTGAAGTAGATTCGGTGCCAGTCTCGCGACTTGCAGCATTTCGAGCTTCAAACTCACTGCAATAGCCCTCGATCAGTTTCTCGCCGAAGATCTTGCCGACGATCCGTCGCATTAGTCCCTTAAGGGTCGGGCTCGCGAGGAATCGCAGCGACCGGATTGCATCTTCCTTGTAGGCCTCAAGGAGATCGTCGGCCTTGTCTAGTGCACCGCACCTGTTCGCGATGCGGCGTACGTCGTCCGCAAGATCCTCGGCGCCTGTCCGGATGACCGACGCAATGCGTTCGCGGTCCTCGCCTTCGGTGCGTTTGTGAGCGATGGCCAAAATCAGTGAGAGCCGCACTTGAGCGAGGTCGTTTGAGTCGGCGTCGCCCTTGAAGTCCTCTAGGTCGTCTTTGATCTGGTAGGCAATACCTAGCGATTCACTGTATTTACCCAAAACATCGTGGGTGTCTGTGTCGGCGTCACTGAGGACCGCACCGATCCGTAAGGCAACCTCAAACGCTGCCGCTGTTTTCTGGCGGAAAATCTCTAGCACCTGCACGGACGGGAGCGCTTGCGGATCGCGTGCCCAGAGCAGTTCTCGCCCTTGACCGCGGCTGAGGGTTACGTGGCCCTGCGCAGCTATGGACGCCAGCTGCACGTTGCCAAGTTCACCAAGCAGTCGATAACCCTCGCCCACCAAAAAATCGCCGATATTAAGCGCGACTGCTACGCCGACCTCGGTGTGCAGGGTAGGGCTGTCATACCGCTGTAGGTCACCGTCCTCGATGTCGTCGTGAATTAGGGACGCCTTGTGGAAACATTCGATCGCGACGCAAGCTTTCTTAACCTCGTCCGTCAGTTCCGGTTCGCCTTCCTGCCGGTCGGTTTCGAGGGCCATGTAGGTGCAGGCGGCGAGGTAGGGTCGCCACCGCTTGCCGCCCTTCTGGAGATACGCGCGAGCGATCCGTGCCGTCTCGTCGTCCCCGGTCCGGCCCATGATGGCGCTGAGGGAGCCGGCGCTGAACCAGCCACGGACAGTGGTCTTTAGGTTGTCAAGGTCGAGTCGATAGGTCTTGTCGTCGGATGTCAAGTGAATCAGATCCCAGACCCAATCCAGATCGACCGTGGTGTTGATGCAATCGTCTTGCAGCAACGGGATTGCGACACCAGGTATGGCTGCAGCCTCCATGTGCGGGAAGCACTTTTCCAGCACATTGATGCAGCTTACGCCAACGATCGCCTCGATTTTCCCAGTCTCGATCATTGAGCGAACGATGGCTGACCCTTCGGCAACCAGCACCGCATAGCCCAGACGTTCGGCTTCGACTGTCAGGTCTTGGATGGAGCACAGCCCGCACTCCTTGCAAAGTAGACCAAATTCGTCGAATGGGGCCGGGCACTTTTCTTCGACCCGGAGGCACTTTGGGATGAGGAGAAGCCGGCGATTGTAGGGAATTTGCGCTAGCGAATCATGCCAAGCGGCATTACTGACCAGAATCGAGGCATAGTCGCTGTAGCCCTGGTCGAGACCAGCTTCGGCGAGCACGGCGACGGTGTGTTCGGTCAACTCATCGAGCGTCAACGGTGGAATTGCGCGGACCCTTCTGACGTAGTCGTCCGTAACGGCTTTAAGGCGGACCCGGTCCTGCTTGTCGTCAGGAATGTTCGATTGACTGGGGCGGTAGGTCTGACGCGGCACCGGTGACGGCAAACGCAGCGGAACCACCCGTTGTTCAACGTCGTCCACGGCTTCGGGGCTCACAGGAGTCATCGTCTCTTACCTATGTATACGCACCGAAGCCGAAAAACCAGTGCTTTTTCGCAAAACGGTAAATCCAGTTTTCCTCGGGGATCTCGTGGCCAGGGTTGTACTGGCTGGGCCTGGACCGCAATTCCTCAAGCTCGGTGGTCGCCGTCTTACGAATCGTGGTGTCACCGGCACCGTGCCGCGTGACGATCTGTTTGAGGAGGTCCGGTCGTTCCAAAACGATACATCCTTGGGTCGCTTTCGCTGCGGTCTTGCGGAAATCTTCCAAGAGCGGTGACTCGGTCATCGTCTTGTAAAGGTCGCCGTCGTGGTCCTGAATCTTCTCGTTGGCGAACTGGATGATCGGGCACGGTTCCACGTCGCCGAATGGACTAATGTGGTGGCTGATGCCGGTTGCGGCCGGGCAGAGAGCCTCACCCTTGTCGTCCCAGTAGGCGTCAATCAGGCCAATCGGCTTTCGGTTCCGCATGTCCATGACGAACCGGCGTATTTTCAGCACCTGCTCGGGGTCGAGTGCCAGCTGCGGGTTTGGTACCGGTCCCACAACTCGATAAGTATGGAACCAGCAATAGTGCACTCCCATGGAAATCAACTCTTCGATCCAGGCCTCACGGACGAGATCGTCGATGTTACTTTGACAGACACTCGTAGCTACGCCGGTGATTAGTCCGTTCCGGACACAGGCACGGATGCCTTCGAGCGTATGGTTGAGTACCCCGGCACGACCTCGTCTGGTGTCGCTGATCGACGCGGTGCCCTCGACGCTGATGAGCGGCGTGGCATTTCCGGCCTCGTGTAACTCCCGTGCGACCGCGTCGGTGATGTGATGGCCGTTAGTGAAGATCTGGAAGTAGCAGTCTGGGTGAGCCTTCAAAATTCGGATCAAATCAGGGTGCATGAACGGCTCACCGCCCAAGAGTCCGAAGAAGCTATTTCCGTGTTGTTTGGCGTTAGTGATCAGCGTATTCATGTCCTCGAAACTGATCATGTGCTGCGGTTTGTCGACATCCACCCAGCAACCCTGGCACCGCAGATTGCAGCTGTTGGTAATCGAAATGTAGAGGAACGGAGGGAAGGTGACCCCCTGTTTGAGACGTTTCTTAAACCGCTGAACCGACCGGACGCCCTTGTAGCCGAAGTTGTAGGCGAACTTCCACAGAATGCGCGCGTCGGTTGAGCGCATCGTTCGATATCCGAGGCCGGCGGCCGCTTTCAGCATTGTGTCAAATGCCCCAATCAGTCGTTGTCGCTTGTTTGTCACGAACGGTTTGAGACTTGGCCTGGCGCTTCTCTAATTTGGCACGAGCCCGTGCGGTGCGCTCTTCGATGTCTTCCGCGGTGGGCAAAGTCATGAGCACTTCGTCCGGAATGTCGAGATCTTTCTTCAACTTGCTCAGACAGCGCTTCCGCTCGAGCAGAGCCTTTGATTCGTCCCGTTCGGTCGAAAATCGCTTCCGCGCGTCTCGCTGTCTCGTGCGGAGCGCTCCATATAGGTCGCCGCCGAGCAGGGTCGAAATATCAACCTTCATTGCTTCGCGTTGAATGTCCTCCTCTTTGACGATGTCGCCATTGATCGGACCCTTGCCGTATTTCGGGAACAGGATCGCGACTTCAGGGCACACCCGTGAGCAGGCAGGACAGTCGGTCTTGCAGTTATCCTCGTTTTGGACGGTGATCTGCTGCTGCTTGTCGACGCCATAGACATCGAAAAGACAGAAAGTTAAGCATTGCATGCAGTTAGTGCAACGGTCGAAGTCGATGACCGGAAACCACGGCTTCCAAGCCTCAAGTTTCCTGGCACCGGTCGTTTCGCGCACTTCTCGGGCCGCGCCGAGTGGATCGCCGTCTGACAGGCTCCGGAAGTGCACTTCCTGACCCGGGGTCGCGGGAGGGTGTTTGTCTAGCAGGCCTAAAACCAGGACCGGTGCGTCGTCGGCGGGTGCCACCTCCTGACCAGCCACCGGCCGGGTCACTTCGAAGCCGTTGTCAAGTAGCGTCGACAGTGTCTGGAAGCGCTCGTCATCTTCGAGCCTCGTGCTTCCGGGGCCTTCGTAGAGCACCACACGCAGGTTCTTACCTTCCGTCCGCGTCATGTCAGGAGCTCCCTGACGATGTTGTCGGCCGAATCTTCCCGCATGTTCAGCACCTTGATGCCCTCATCCGGCACGGGGGTGCCGGCGGCGTGAAAAAGCCACTTCACCGCGCGCGGATAGCAGGCCGCGATTTTCGTGCAGCCGCCACTGGCGATCTTGTTTAGCGCGGGATCTTTCCGCGCGGACATGTCGCACAGGTCCGCTACTGCATCGAAGGCTTGTCCTGAATCGCTCAGCCGGCGCAGGACGTCCTTCTTCACTTCGAGAGGTACGACCTTGGCGTAGGTGCAGTTGCAATACAGAATCTTCATCACGTCATCCGATGGGTCGGTGTTGGCCGACCCGGTCTGAGCTGCTCAAGGTGTTCCACGGTGGCCTGGACCGAGTCGATTGACCCCACGGCCTCACGGGTAACCGACTCAAGGTGCGATGGGTCGACTTCGGCCCGTAGATTGATCACCAACTCGCCGCCGCTGACGCGGTCGAGCAACGACTCGCGCAAGTCCGCACTACGGTCAACGCCTACCAAGCTGACGACCGACAGCGTCCCGGTGCCATCCTGTGAATCGAGGGTCATCTTCAGATGCGCAATATCCTTTCCAGTCTGACTCACACCGGCGCGGATTTTCTCGGCCAGTTCTACGAGTGTCTGGTTGCCGTCGAACGGCTCCTCAGATTGCAGCCGTACCGTGCAATTGAGCCAGCCAAGCAGAGCCTCACCTTCGGCATATACATCGTAGTCGATTTCAAGAGGCGGCGATGTGGGGGTATCCCCAGAAAGAACCGCCTCAAACCATGGTTCGACCTCCGTGCCGTCCTTAACTGAACAGGTAAAAATATCGGCACGTGGGTGGGTCTCAGCGAGCGCAGACCGAAGTCGTTCCAGGAATGCTGACGACTGGCTGTCGCACTTATTGATGACGATCAGATCCGCTTCCTGGAGCTGTTTCCGGTAAACGTAGACCACCTTCTCCGAAAAACTTCGTCCGTCTGCGAGCCCCAGAATGCGGGCGGCTCTCATGGGGTCGACCATGACACTAAGTGGCGCCACCGTGAAGCGTTCGCCATAAATGCGGCGTAGCGGGTAGGAGACCGTCGCCACGAGGTCGGTGCAGCTGCCGACCGGTTCCGCGAGAAATAGATCAGGACGGGAACCCTCTGTCAGTCGCTCGGCAGCGTCAAGCAGTGAGTTGAAGCGGCAGCAGAAACATCCCCCAGTGATTTCTTCAACGGAAAAGCCTTTCGAACGTAGGAGTGTTGTGTCGACCAAACCGCTACTCTGGTCGTTGCAGATCAGTCCCACCCGCTTCCCTTGATCGGTCAGATGTTGGGCCAGCCGGGCGACGGCGGTGGTCTTGCCTGCGCCTAGAAACCCTCCGATCATGACGTAGCGGGCGAGATCACTCATGCCGTTGGCCCAGCATCTTGTCGATTGTCGTGTCCAGTAGTGTGACGTAGCCCTGAACATCGAGACAGTCCTCGCCAGGACGTCCGCGAATCTTGAAGAGCCACCCCTTGCCGTAAGGGTCGCTTGTCAAGAGTGTGACCTGGTCTTCTACCGCCGGGTTGAATCCTTCGAAGCGGCCTGTGAGGGGGGAGAATATATCCGTGACAGCCTTGAAGCCTTCCGTCCACCCGATGACTTGGCCGGTCTCCACTTTGGCTCCTGTGCTGGTTTCGTATCCAAGTTCGACGATTTCTCCAAGCATGCGGACCGCAAACTTCGTGAAACCAATCCTCCACAGGTCGTCCTCTTCGTGTTCTAACCAACTGTGGCCGGCGGTGTACAGCCTGTTTTCCAGAAGCCGTGTGGAGAAGCGCGAACGTTTGTAGTGGATTTCTTCGACCGTCATGCGGCGCTACGTATCGATGTGAACCTGGGATGGTATCAGAGGTTTCGGACTAGCCCCTGAGGACCGTTAGGCTCCGTGCGACCACGCGACTATTCCGGACCCCGTCCCGGGAGCGGACAAGAAGCTACTAGCCCGATGATTCCGCGCTTATTCGAGTACTCTGAGTGGAGACGCATTGCCAACGTCCGTCGCGTTGAATCCAGACGTCGGTATAGCGGAAGGCTATTTCCGCCCGTTGCCCTTGCCGAATGCCGACGAGACGAAGCGTGAACCAGACCACGGCCGCGTCGCCGAAGGTCCTCACCGTAAAGTCTTCCTGCGTGGCAGATTCGACCTGCTGATTAAATTCGGCCGTCAGGGTTAGCTCGCGCGCCTTGTCGCCGAGGCTGCCGTCGTCGTAGGTCGCCATGAATTCGTCCGCCAAGAGTGCCTCGATGAAAGCAACGTCCTGGCGATAGAACGCGTCGTTCCAGCCCCGTTCCAATTCGATCAGCGTCTGCTGGTTCGAATCGGACGGGGAACGCTGCGACGCCATCGCGGTAACGGTCCACGCGAGGGCAAACGCGAGGGTAAAGACGAAATACAGAAAATAAGGCTGCTTCTTCATCCCGCGACCTCCTTCAGAGGCGGCCTGTTGATTGCCAGAACCGCCCCGAAGACTAGGGCGCCCGCGGCGTCGAGGACCGGTACCGGCAGCCCTCCGAGTGAGATGGAGGGGCCAGGGGCCAATAAGAGAGCCGCGGCGACGAACATCGCAATCCGGAGGGGGAGCACGAGCGCACCACGTAGCTGCCCTGTGATCCCGGAAGCGAAGCAGAGCACGCCAAGTGTACCGATGACGACCGGGACGAACATTGCGAGCGGACTGGCAGTTCCGCCGTCTTGGGTCAACATCAGTAGCTCTGGGCGGTAGACAAAGATGTAGGGCAGCGTAAAGCCCACGAGTGCGAAGCGGAATGCAGCGAAACTCGTTCGCATGATGTTAGTACCGGCAATTGATGCGGCGGCATAACCCGCTAGCGCCACGGGCGGTGTCACCATCGACATCATGCCGAAGTAGAAAATGAATAGGTGCGCTGCGAGCGGCACGACGCCGAGGTTTCCTAGTACGGGTCCGATTAGCGTGGCGAGGAGCAGATAGCACACGGCGGACGGTAGGCCCATGCCGAGGATGATGGACGAAACCATGATTAGCAATAGGGCCAGGAATAGGCTTTGTTCGGCCAGCGGCAAAATGGCGGCTGGCAGGCGAGTGCCGATGCCGGTCAAGGTCACGATGCCGATAATGATGCCAACCGAGGCCGACGCAGCCACGAGAGAGACCACATCGCGTGAGGAC
>DQEK01000370.1:0-18743 GCA_003533545.1 Acidobacteriota bacterium
ACGTTGAACCCATCAACAATCTCCCAAACCCGTACGAAACCGTCCGCGACTGGGGCACCCTGCCGGACGGACGGCGCTGGGGATCAGTCAGCGCAATAAACGTCGACATCGACGGTGTCCACGTCTGGGCAGCAGATCGCTGTGGCGCCAACTCCTGTGCCGAGTCGAACGTCGCCCCAATCGTCAAGCTCGACCCGGCCGGGAACGTGGTGCAGGCGATTGGCGCTGAGCTCTTTATGTGGCCCCACGGGATGGACGTCGATGCCGATGGCAACATCTGGATAGCGGATGCCGCGACCGTAGCCGCAACGGGACCATCACCCACCCCGTCAGGCAGAGGGCACACGGTCGTCAAGCTGAGTCCAGACGGTGAGGTCCTCCTTACCCTCGGCACATCTGGCGAGCCTGGGGACCCACCTAACCGCCTCACTCAGCCGAACGACGTGCTCATCGCGCCGGACGGGAGCATTTTTGTCGGAGAGGGGCACGGTGCCCAATTTCTGGACGAAGCCGGCCCGGATGCATTGAGCCGCATCTCAAAATTTTCCCCTGACGGGACCTTCATCAAAAGCTGGGGCTCATGGGGCTACGGCACGGGTGAGTTTCGAGCGCCGCATTCTTTGTCCATGGACTCTCAAGGGCGCTTGTTCGTCGCCGACCGCGGCAACCGCCGGATCCAGATCTTTGACCAAGAGGGAACCCATCTCGACACGTGGTATCAGTTCAGTCGGATCAGCGGACTGTTCATCGATGACAACGACATGCTTTACGCCATCGACTCAGAATCTGACGACAATTACAACCCTGGCTGGCGCAAGGGTCTCCGCGTTGGAAACGCTCGCACGGGGGAAGTTCTGTACTTCGTACCCGAGCATGTATCCGAGCGGCCCTCGGGTATGGGCGGTTACGGATCGATGGGAGAAGGCGTAACCGCGGACTCCGCGGGCAACGTTTACGGCGGCGAGGTCGGTCCGATCCAGGGCCTCACAAAATTCGTTCCGCGTCTGCTCCCGTAGTCGTCACGTCCGATTTACCCACACGTAGCAGACTCGGGGCCGTCTAGACGCGGCGGCAATGCGACTTCCCCGGCTGCCGTCGACGAGCACCGCTAGGGCACCGACTCATCGAATACGCCCGGGGGCCTAAAGGGTGCCGGGAAAAACACCGGGTCGTTGTCTCTGAACGGTCGACGCGACGGCTGGCCCTGTCGATAGAACGCCAACATCCCCCGCAACTGCGCTGACAGATCCGACCTGCCAGCCTGTTCGGCCAAATCGATGGCAAGTTCCTGAAACCGAACCGCGCGATCGAACGCTCCGAGTTCTGCCATCACCATCGCCGTCGTCTCCGCGACCTCCCCGTTTTGCAGCTCCGCCGAAACTTGCTGAACCAGTTCCAAAGCTAATCGACCGTCGCGCACACCGGCTTCCGGTGACGTGGCCAACAACCGGACCAAGGTGTGGGGAAAGGCCAATTCGTTAGGCCGGGCCTGCATGTCTTCCTGTAGCCTTGCCTTCGCCTCTCCGTGCCGACCGTCACGGATCAGGGCAAAGGCCCGTCCCAAGCGCGCTGGTGCATTGCTAGGATCCAATTGAAGAAGTTCCCCGTAAACCCCGACCGCCTCGGCCGCTTCGCCACTACGCAAAAGCGCCCCGGCGAGGTTCAAGTAGGCCAAATTCGACCCGGGGTCGAATTTCACGGCCTGCCGAAAACGCATGGTTGCCTCCGTTTCGAGGCCTTCTTCGACTAGCAGGATACCCAGTTGCAAGTTCGCCCTAGCATGAGTCGGATCGACTCGTACGGCTGCTTCATACTGCAACTTGGCCCCGTCCCGATCCCCGGTAGTCAACAGCGCCATCGCCAGTAGATTTCGTGAAACGGCGTTCTCTGGATCGGCCGCCACTAATTGGTTGAAGTCGTCTATGGCGTCAGCCCAGCGTCCTTCGCGGGCGGCCAGAACACCTCTAGCTTCGAGCGCCACATTTCCTGTGGTGGAAACCGCAACCAACTCCTCGAGTAGCGCATCGTAAACCCCGGGACGGTCGATCTGCCTTCCCATCCCCGTGTTCAGGATGCCGTCCGTGCGGGCCTGCAACTGCGCCTGCGCGGCATCCTCGTCGCCCTGTCCGCGGTAGGCCATGGCCAGCGGATATCGAGTCGTATTGGCCCATGGTGCCAGAGTGACGGCCTGCTCGAGGTAGTCGACCGCGCGCACGAAATCGCGTTCCTGCAGAGCAATCTGACCAAGTCCGACTAAACAGGGATGGCACGTCTGATCGAGCGCAAGCGCGTCGGCATATCGTCGACGAGCCTCGGTAGCCCGGTCCTGGTCAACCAGGAGGTCACCGAGCCTCGCGATTCCAGCCACGTAACCCGGACTGAGCGCCAACGCACTTTCAAGCATGTCGATGGCTTCCTCCGGTCTACTCGATTCGTCGTAAAGCACACCCAAGTAGTACCCCCAACGGAACAACTCAGGCTCAAGGCGACGTGCGTTAAGGTAAGCAGCTTCGGCAGCGTCAATAAGGCCGTAGGCGGCAAACTGCATACCTAGACGACCATATTGCTCACCAGTGACGTTACCGGCCTTTATAGCCACCTGGATCGCATTGTGGCCCTCGCGAAGTTCCCGTTGCACCTCAGCATCGAACCCACCAATCTCCGGCAGTGGGACCGGTGTCTGGACCGTAGGTATCACCGCTGCCGCCTCGTCGGTGACCGGTGCCGACGCCGGTGTCGAGTTCCCGCCACAGCTAGCACTCCAAAATCCAAAGAACCACAAGAGCAAAGCACCGACACGACCCAGCAAGTGGCAATTCACCGCACGACCTCGCGCCCGGTGCCTTGACGCAATGTAGACCAACTGTTCACAGCTACGTCGGTCCACTCTTCTTCGCCCCCACCCGGCCAAACAGCTCGTACAGCGGTGATCACCGACTCCCCTACGCCGACCAAGACACGTGAGTCATTGGCTGATGCGTAGCTACCGTCCGACCTGACGCGGCGCCACAAAGGCGGAGCCCCGCTCCTGACAACAGCCACCCGGGTTCCAAGCATGTCTCGATCGACGGTTGCTCCGACTAAGCGTAAACCAACCCAGCGGTTCCGGTTGCCAACCTCGTTGAGCAACAAACGCGCAGGACCATTGTTGTTCGTAACGACGACATCGATATCACCGTCATTGTCGATGTCTCCGAAAGCGGCGCCTCGACTCACCTCCGATGGTTCAAACGACGCTCCGGCAGCCATGGACACATCCTCAAATCTAGCGTTCCCAAGATTCCGGAAGAGTTGGTTCGTCTGGTGCAGTGGGTAAGGGTCGCGCGCTTGTACCAAGCGCGGCAACAGGTCCACCGCCCCGTTAACCACCATCACATCCAACCACCCATCGTTATCGAAATCGAACCACGCGGTGCCGAAACCCGTAAACGGCAAACTCGGTGGTCCGAGACCGGTACGAACGCTTTGGTCCTGGAATAGTCCGTCTCCATCGTTTACATAGACGGTGTTGGTCTGAGTAACCAGATGCGAAATAAACAGGTCGTCGTCACCGTCCCCGTCAAAATCTCCCGCATCGACCCCCATCCCCGCTTCGGCGTCTCCAGTCTCATTCAACGCCGACCCGTTAAACAGCGCCGTGTTAACGAACGTACCATCTCCTTGGTTCATCCAACTACGGTTCTCTGACAGGTCGTTAGCTACATAGATATCAACCCAGCCGTTCCCATCTAAATCAGCGGTCGCCACACCCAGCGCCGGCCCGTACTCCGTTCCGATCTGAGAGGACGCCGTGACATCTTCAAAAGAGCCGTCGCCGCGATTCCTGAACAACCGATCGGGAACCGGCACAAACCCGTCAGGGCCACAATAGGTCCTGATGTTATTGAAGCATTCGACATTGTTGGCAATGCTGTAGTTAACGTAGTTACCAACATAGAGATCCAGCCAGCCGTCAGCATCAAAATCCACGAAAGACGCACTCACGCTCCAACGTGGGTCATCGGTGCCGGACGCAGCCGTCACATCGCCGAACGTCCCGTCACCGTTGTTCTTCCAGAGCTGATTCGAACCGAAGTTCAACAGGTACAGGTCGACCCAGCCATCATTGTCGTAGTCCCCGGCCGCCACGCCCATACCGTAACCACGAGCATCAAGCCCGCTGGCCTCAGTCACGTCCGTAAAGCCTAAGACACCACCGTCCCGGTCTAGATCGTTACGAAACAAGCGGTCGGTCAACGGGCCCTGCAGTCCCGGATCCAGCGACGCATCTCCAGCCACCACATCAGGACCAAGTATGTGCCCCTGCACAACGTAAACGTCGAGGTCGTTGTCGTTGTCGTAGTCAAACAGTGCGACGCCAGCACCGACCATCTCGTTAAAGTAGAACTCGCCAGACATCCCGTTGACATGTTCGAAATTCAGTCCGACAACCGCTGTCACGTCGACAAACAAATCACCGACGGGCGCCGTCTCCGAACGGTGCTCTTCAACACGTCCCATATCCGACACGTCCTGATCACCCGCTGCACAACCGACTAGACCGACGACGGCAACAGCAACCACCTGGCCAAAACACCCACGACTGAATCCCATGCTGCCTAAGGTCATCCCCATCGCCCTGTCACGTGTGCGAGATACACCGCCAAGAGCAGGACCCGTGTTATTCGGAGTCCTGCCAGACAACCTCCCAATCGACAGAAAACTCCATCGTTCCCCACGCAATCCGGAGCAACCCCGAGGGCAACACCCCAGCGGTCGGTGAAAGCGAAGGCTGAAGCGTAATGGCCAAGCTCTCCACCGTTTCCGGTAGCGACCGACGACGCAGTGGAACTCGTCCCAGGTCGAGGGAATCGTCGTATTCGGTGCCCCACTGTCTCGTTTGATTGCTAACGACCAGGTCCGCCCCGTCCTCACGCGGCAGCATGTAGAGCGTGTAGGCACCGCGTGGGATCTCGAGTTCCCCGATGCGTACATGGAGGTCCAGCGTCAAATGCGTCGCCGTATTCGCACCGAGTCGCCAGATCCTTCCGTAGGGCACCACGTCACCGAAAATCGTACGTCCCCGCGCATGCGGCTGACCGTAGTCGATGGTCATCCACGCGGGACCCGAATGGGACGTCGAGCGGTTCAACCACATCCGCCCGCCCCCCATGAGTCGACCATCGAAGGACACGGCGGTGGTCGCCCGGCCGCTAGGAGCTGCGTTCGGACGGGCCGGCGACTGCCAAGCGTCCAAGAGCACGTCGACCGACACGAACATGAGACCGCCCACGACCGCCAAGACAACAATCAGTTGTGATGCTAGCGGGTTTCTATTCACGTGGTACTCCGAACAGTGAGAGGACGGGGCGGGCACAGGCGAACTGAACCAAAGCGCACGGCCTCGGACGACGCAGGCGGAGGGAACAACCTGCCGCCGACGTCTTTCGACACAATCGAACGACAGGAACGAGAGAATTTCACAGTCCGTCTAGAAAATTCAGAATTGCCGCGTTCGTATCCTCTGGCAACTCCTGCTGAACCCAGTGTCCGGCACCTGGAAGTAGCGCGACGCCTCGCAAATCTGGCACGACCGGAGACATCAGCGCCAACAGATCTTCCGCGGTCGCGCCTCCGATGACCACGTCTCTCTCTCCAGCGATGAACTGGGTCGGAACAGCAACCTCCACGCCATCTAGTTGAGGTGTGATTTCCCAGTTGCGATGAAAGTTGCGGTAGTAATTAACCCCGCCGCGGAACCCGGCTGCCGCGAACTGCGATACGTAGTAGTCGAGGTCTGCCTCGGTTAGCCATGGGGGTAGGGACCTCGGCGCACCCAGCCGGGGTATCCATCCACCGGCCGCTCGCAAAGGATCGGTCACCTCGGGCGGATCGCGCGGCGAGTCCGGTGACAAATACAGACGCCTGAGTAGTTCCCGTGGGTCAGCGTCGTACTCGGCCTCAGCTATTCCAGGTTCCTGGTGATACAGGATGTAGTAGAAGTTGTCGCCGAACCGCGCCCGCCAGCCCTCGACCGGTGATTGAGCGGAGCGACCACCGTAGGGCACGCTCATCGCCACCAATCCAGAGAACCGAGTGGGATGCAGTAGCACACTGTTCCAAGCCACCAGCGCGCCCCAGTCGTGGCCAACAATCACCGCCTGCTCCTCACCGAGGGCATCGAGCAAACCAACCATGTCTCCGGTCAAATGCACGATGTCGTAATCCTCAACGGCGGAAGGCGCATCGGTCTCACCGTAGCCACGCATGTCTGGCGCGACCACCCGGTAACCCGCCCCCGCCAGTGCCGGCAACTGATGCCGCCACGAGTACCACGACTCGGGCCAACCGTGCACGAGCAGCACCATCGGCCCAACTTGTCCGGCCTCGGCGATGCGCATCTGGATTCCGTTAGCCTCAATGAGCCGCAACGTGACCCCGGCGACTGGCATCTCATCCTCCAAGGGGATTCCCTCCTGCACCCGTCCGACCATGTCCGCAGGCACTGGTTCGCTCCCTGCGCAGCGAACAGCACACACCGCCAGAACTGCCATCAACGGAAGTCTCATCCTCATGTCAGCGTTTGCCTCGCGAGTTCACGCAAGCCCAGCGTCTAAATAGACCGGGCCGGCACGCGCCACAAGCGCGCGCCGGCCCGGAAATACCAACAACAGTCTGCCCTCCGCGTCTACCCTTACCGCCGCAACTCACGCCCCTGTAGTTCAAGCTCGCGTGCTCCGGCGAGAATGCCGTACAACCCGATGTTCCCTTCGTGACACGCGTATTCGAAGAGCGGACCATCGGTGCGCCGGAAGGGCATCATCACGGTATACGGAGCGGTATATACCGTAGGGTCCGTCACGGTGTACTCGTAGGCGACGGTGTCAGGGTCGAGACGCGTGAGGCGCTCAACTAGATGCATGCTTGTCGACGTGAGGCCACTACTTCCACCGCGGAACTGCGCCGTCTCAATGACCAACGTCTCACCTTCCCAATGTGCCCGAGAATTGCCGCTGTACTGGGCAAACGGAAGGTCGGCAGAATCTCCAATCGGAATAATCCTAGCGTTGTGCACCATCTCATTGAGAACCGTCACATACCCCGGCGATTGAAAAATCATCACGTTATTGTTGTACGAGCTAGACCGCATCGGCGGACCTGCGTTGAAACCCATCAAGCACCGGTCACCCGTGCTGCGGTTCTCATACGAATCGTAGCGGCGTGCGATGGCCTCCTGCGGGGTCAACCGCTCGCGGTTCGGGTCACGCGGCCGCTGTACCCGAGGCGGCAAGCGTCCGTCCGGTGGATCGATAACGAGCGCCGTCCGTTTATCTGCGGTCAGCTCAATGCCACGTTCGTACCAGAATTCGTTGTACGACAAGACGCCGCCCTCAGACCTGGGAGCATAGCCACCCGAGCCCTTCTCGGGATCGAAAAGGTCTCGATTCTGGCGGGTCCGCTCCGAAGCCTCGAACTCCGCGGCCTCTTCCAACGTAAGCGTTTCCCGACCCTCAAACTGACTCGGCCGTTGAAACGGTGTAATCGTGCGGAACGTGAAAGTGCCAGATACATCCGGTTGACCGTCCGGTGTACGCATCGGCATCGTCCCGTCGCCAGACTGGCCAGCAGCCAACTGCGGCAACAAGGTCGCTACCACCGCCACCGCACAGAGCGCCAAGAACGTCTTCTTGATCATCTGTAACCCCCCATAAGTACCGGACAGCGGCTCCGTTCCCGCTACCATGCCAGCAAATTCAAGCCTTAACGAGCGGCCAGGCCAGGTTGCTCTAGCCACCGCCACTACCGCAACAGGGTAGACCCAGCTGCCACGAAACGCAAGACTCCAAAAACTCGACTGCCAATTCCCCACCCTGAGGACACGAGGTGCGCGGCCACTCTCTGATGGTTGCAATTCCGGCCACCACGGGACGCGCCGTGAGACTACGCAACGTCAACGGCACCGACATTACTCCCTCCACCGCTTCCTCGGTCACGCCCGTCTCGGCAGTTCCACCGAAAAGAAAGGAGCCAGTCGATCGATCGCATCAAGCGGTTGCCGATCGACGTCCCACTTAAACTGCTGCAACAAGATGCGGTCGGAAAAGAAATCGACCAAGGTGAACCCGTGGTCCTCAACAGGCGTAGCGGATTCTTCAACATCCAAGTGCGCAGGTGTCGTGGCACCGATACCTCGCACCACAGAGGGGAAACCTCGGATTGATGTTCCGATAGGACCGCTCAGAACGGCCGTCAACGGTCGTCCACCGAGGTTGACCTGTCCCGCGCGATGTACCCGTCCGACACCAATCGCGTGGAGGTCACCACTAATCACCAGCGGCACCCGCTCGCGTTGCTGCCCGATCGCCGTCACCAAACGGTCATGCTGCCTCAGCCACCCTTCTTGCCAGTAGGGCTTCGGGACTGCCGTCGTCAACTCGCCACGCTCCTGGTCCAAAATGTCCGGATACCATTCCCCCCACTTGCCCGCACTCCAACCAAACGGATTTGACGGGGCGTGGACGAGATGACGGGTATCGTTCGTCTCTGTGCGCTCAGTTAACCACCGTTCGACCTGAGCATCGACGAAGACCGCATTCGGCCCACCAAGATTCATGGTTCGGCGAACGTCATACAGTAGGACTTCTGCGAGATTGCCATATCGAATGGTCCCGAAGCTTTCGGAAAGGTCGCCTCGATCGCTTACCGACGACCAGGGCAGACCTACCGGCCGTCTGGCGTCCGGCAGAAACTCCGGATAATACAGCTGTTGCGTAGCTCGCGCGAGTTGCAGTTGAAACCACGGAACCGGAAAACTGGCGATATCGTCAGTTACTGCATCGTTCTCCCAATGGTCGTGGTCGTCCTGCAGGAAAAACATCGGTGTCGAGCGAAAGTCGCTGCCATACACCGGAACGATTTGTGGGCCGGCCGCCGCCTTCATGGCGCGCTCATTGCGACCACCGAACACTGAACCCGCGAAGTCGAAATCCGACCGACGTCCGCTAGCGCTCAATCGCCCCGCGTTCTCGCCTTGCCACGTGTGCAGGTCCCAATAGATGTGGTCGCCATTCGCCACCGCAGCGTCCGGCTGAAACGACAACCCGCGCCGCAATAACCGATTCCTAATGATCGTCGGCAAAAAGCCGCTGCGATCGCCAATCCCCTCATACGTCCCCCCGGGACCTCCCGCGCAGGTAAAAAAGAGAACCCGAAACCGTTCCGGCGTCTCGTCAGGTGATGGGAACGTGGAAAGAGGCCATGGCTCGCACAGGGCACGGCCGTCACGCGCGTAAAGTGACAGCGAGTGGCGCTGACCAGGTTCGAGACCAGTTGCGTAGAACTGCCAATGCTCACCCGCGGTGTCGTTCATCCGACCGGTGACGTCCGTGTTCCCAACCCGGAGCACGGGCGCCTCAGACAGGGGACGAGTGAACGAAACCTTCAGTAAAATCCGCGAATCATTGACGGTCGGCAGGAGATGCCGGACCGAACCTGTATCCCATCCCTGCGCGGTCGGCGGCGCTCCCTGCTCGAGCAGCTCTCCGAGTGGGAACCGCCCAAAAAACGCTGCGCCCATTGCGCCAGCACTTCCAGCAAGAAATTCCCGGCGATCCACAGCCCAGTGCTTCGTCATCAGACCCCCGCGCCCGATTATACGGAGATGAACCGAAATCCGTGTGCATAGCGTCCGCTTGTCCACAGACCTTGCCTAACGCCTAACTCCAACGGCTGCGATATCATCAACGCCTCCGCACAACAAACGCTCGGAGGTTTCAAATGACGCAGGGGACACGACGGGGCTGTCAGAAGTTAGTCACATCCCTCTCCGTGATCGCAATAATCGGAACCGCCACGAACATCGCTGCACAGAGCGGCCAGCCTTCGTCCGACGTCCGCGGTGTCATTGAGGGCACGTGGGAACTCGTCGAATGGCACGTCGCCGGGCGGGTGCTTCGCCCTCCAGAAATGGAAGGGCGCTGGATGGTGCACGATGGCATGGTAATGGCAACGCGCCACCGCAATGGACAGGACGGTCATGAATCAACCGCAGGTTATGGCCGGTATCGCTGGGGCCCAACGACGTGGACCTACGGCTACGAACGCTCAGAGGACCGTCGTGGACCGTCTGTCGACGAAGCTCCGCTGCGCGTCACGGCTATTCCAGACCGTGTCTTTGAGATCACGCGAAACGGCGACCATCTCATATTGGAGGATGCCGCCCAGACGTTGCGGTGGGACTATGACATTACCAACAACACGTTCCTGCTGATGGGGCGCGACCGGCAAATTATCCGGAAATACCGACGGGTCGAGTGACCCACAACGTGGCTAGTCCTCCGCGTCCAGGCTACGGAGAAAGGTCGAAATTTCTGACTGTGTCGCTCGGCGTCCGTTTGTGCCAGTCACGGGAAGGGGCGTTTCGGCTAGCGTCAACGCCGTCTGGTTCCGGTCATTGGCAGCGTTGACATCCGCACCAGCGCCGCGCCAACTCGGAACGCACAGCAGCCGCGAACCCACATGGCGCTCACCACAACTCCATACTTTCTATTGAACGGCTCTCTCTTACGGCGTCACTGTAACCGTCAGGTCCTCGGAGGTGAACAGCGCGCCGTCGCTAGCCAGCGCGCGCAACTGATAGATTCCCGGCTCATCGAACGTGACCTGCGTTTCCCACTTCCCGTCGGGCGGCACCGGCGGAATCTGAAAAGGTGGCGCCCACGGAGAATTTGCATAAGGTCGCGTGTCCTGCCAGACCTTCATTTGGACCGGGTTAAAGGTCGCTTCACCCCGACCACGGTAGATAAACCATGAGAGACGAAGCCCATTCGGGTTTCCGGGGACGATCTGTCGCGGGGGCGTATAGGCAGGGTGCCTTTCACCCCTCGTCCGTGGTGCACTAGGGCGCAGTGTCACACCGGCTTTCGTGGACGAAGGAATCCCGTCGTCGTCGCTGGCCCAGGCAACTAGAGTCAATGGTTCGCCGACCCGAACCCGATGCGGCTGATCGACCGCAAGCCTTACGGCAGGCGGCTCATTCCATTGCCAATCCTGGCTCACACCACCTCGGTTGGCCCCCACCTCAGTAGCAATGACTTGCTTGTCAACGAGATAGTCTGTCCGAAGAGACCCATACGCCCGCTGGGTCCTCCCGTGGGTGGTCAGAGTCCACACAACCTCCTGATCGCCGAAATCAGACGGCACCCGCACCTCAAAAAGGAACATATTACGGCGAGGGAGAAAGTGAGTTGGTTGTCCGCGGTCCGGGCCGCCCGGAACAATGTTGTTCTCTGGGCCGATCGGCACATCGATTTCTTCGTCCCAGTTGTCGTTCATGTATCCGAAGAAAAGCGTGTAGGTGCCATCGTCGTTTTGCCACCATCCCTCGAACGCCGGTGACACGCTTTGCCCACGCGAGTACGTGAGTTGCGCAAGGGAATCCACCGGCACCAAAAGGAGCACCACCGCGGCAACCCACAGGAACAGACATTTCCTCGACATATTCGGGTACCGTCCGTGGTCAGCTACGGTCCAGCGACTGCACCGGCCTGAGAGGGGAAAGGCACCTGACACAACGGACAACCGATGACAACGTCGTTCTTCGTTAAACCCAGACGCTTCCGTCGGTCACCCATTTCACGTTCGAATTCCGCGTCGCTGAGCGCCAGTCCTTCTCCCAGGTCGATAAACATATTGGCGACCGAACGCCGCCCGCCGCCACCCCAGTTCCGTGGGTCGGCGACATTCCGATTCGCGGGGGTTGTGTCCATATAGCCAATCAGGTGCAAAATCGTGCCCTCTGGGAGCAGCGGTGCCGCATCGTCGGCATAGACGTAACTCCGCACCCAATTGTGATCGTAGCCTGCGCAGGTGAGCGTCTGCACACTCGCGCCCCAGATCGCCTCGAGGCACATACGAATACCTGGCGCATGCATGTGAGGTTCAAACGTCAGGATCTTCGTGTGCTGCTGCAAAACGGCGTAGGCGTGCAATTCCTGGTCGGCCAGCGTTGGTTTGATCGAAATGTCGACGCCATTGCCAGTAAAGCGGCGCACCCACTCGACGTTCGGCCTGTAACCCACCGGGTGAAACTTGAAGGCAAATTCGAGATGGGCCTTCGTCTCACGACCGTTGGAGTGTAAATGAGCGGTCTCTAAATTCAGTACCGAACCGGCTGCCAAAATACGACCCGCGTCTGCTGGAAAGATGTCAGCATTGCGCCCCACTTCGTGCACCGGCCACACCGTCGTGGTCTCCGCGGTGAACGCTTCAGGCTGCTCGTCTTCCATAACGTGAGACGAGTAGTTCAGGTGGTGAAATACGAACCGCCCGCCGACCGTACCACCCGCGCTATCCTTGGGAATATCGTTAACCTCCCTGATCTCAACGGCCTCGACATATCGGTCCTGAGTCAACCCCGTGGGCACCACACCAATCGGCTCCCATCGGTCAGCACCGGTCGCTCGAACCGTGATTTCTGGAGACCGAATAATTAAGTCTGGGGTGCCGATACGCCAACCATCGTCCTCGCCGACGACGAACCGAGGCGGCGGAAGGTCGGCGGGGTTTCCGCGCGGGGCTCCGCTGTCAGCCCAAACGGCGATCGCCGCAATTTCATCCTCGCTCAGCGACGGATCGTCTTTGAAATGCTGAATGCCAATATCCTTTTCGACAAACCAAGGGGGCATCGCCCCGCGCTTATTTCGCAGAGCGGTACGGGTCTTCATGGCTCTGGCCCACGGTCGAACTTCCTCGTAGGTCAGAAACGACATCGGCGCCACCGAATCCGGACGATGGCAGTGTTGACAGCTGCGCTGCAATATCGGCGCGATGTCCCTAGTAAATGTCACCTCATCAGCGACTGCGGAAGCAGCACCGGCAAAACAAGGCGAAACGCACCCCAAGACAATCGTGAGACCTGCGAGCCGCATAGACGACCGACACCTGATGCCCATTGCAAACTCCTAGCTGGAAACGCTCAGAAAGAACACCGAGGCGAACGTATCACGGTGCATTTAGAGGGTCAATCCTCAGGACACTCGAGTTCTCAGTCTCTGCACACCCCGGACCAATGTCGGCCTATTTGGCTCTCCCAACTCGTAGACTATGCTCTAGAATTCCCAATGGAGGACAAAATACCGATGACTCACGGATGCCGCACCCTGCTCGTCGTCGCCGCGATCGCCGTTGGAACAATTCCTGCGCTGGCGCAGGACGTCGACTGGCGGCTCCACAACCTGGACCTCGCCGGCAGTCGGTTCGCTGAGACCGAACAGATCACCCCAGAAAATGCACATCTACTGCAACCCCGTTGGCTCTTTCAGCATGGCGTCATCGACGGGGTCAGTAACCAGACGACCCCAGTCATCGTCGACGGCATCATGTATGTCACTGATTCTCGGGGCAGCGTGTACGCGGTCAACGCTGCAGATGGTCACTTGCTCTGGTTGTATGACGTAACCGAGTTGCTCGGAGGGGGCCGCCAGCAGGGCTACGTCTTCCGTCACCGTGGGGTGACCTACGACGACGGAGTCGTTTACAGCGCCGCCGGATCCTTCATGTTCGCGCTGGACGCCAAGACCGGAGAACCTCTCGAAGGATTCGGTGAGGGCGGGCAGGCCAGCGTCATCCTCGACGTGCTCAAACCGCAATACGCGGATGTCGACACCGCCATCTCCATGGGCTACTGGTTCACGAGTGCACCCCAGATTCACAACGGCGTGCTGTACGTGGGCTCAACACGTAGCGAAAGTCGGATTCCCGGCGGCCACGTGCTGGCTATCGACGCCAAAACCGGCGAAGTCCTTTGGCACTTCAACACGGTGCCACAGAGCGAGGCCGACCAAGGATGGGACATCGCCGGCCCAACCTGGGTCGGTGGCGGACGTGAGGGCGGTGGCATCTGGGAGACTCCCTCCATCGACCCTGAACTGAACATGATGTACGTGGCCGTGGGGAACCCCTTCGGTGACAGCACGCTCCGTGCTGGCCTGAATTTGTTTTCTGACTCAATCGTCGCCCTGTCACTCGACACCGGCCAGCTCCAGTGGTACTACCAGCTGGTACACCATGACGTTTGGGACTACGACAACGGCCAACAACCGATCCTCTTTGACATGCAGGTGGACGGTCAACCAGTCAAGGCGTTAGCGCAAGCGAACAAGAACAGCTGGCTGTACATCCTGGACCGCGAGACAGGCAACCCAGTCCATCCCATCATCGAGACCCCGGTGCCCACGGAGACCGAAACCGAGGGCGAGCAACCTTGGCCGACACAGCCAATTCCTCACAAAGCCAACGGTGACCGAATGGAACCAGTATCACCGGTGTTTCCGCTGGACATCCCGCCCGAGCACGCCGCGGGCAAGCGGCTCGTTGAGCAATACACACCGCTCGGGCAAGACATCATCTTCGCCCCCGGTATGGGCGGTGGCGCCAGCTACGGTCCCATCGCCTACAGTCCCGATACCGGGTTGCTCTACGTCAATGCCATCGACCGACCGTTTAACGCAGGGCGTGGTCCAAAAGGTTATTTCTCGGCTTACGACCCGACGACCGGCGAGCTCGTCTGGCGGCAGATCTTCGAGGGATACGGCCAGGGAGGCGCGGTTGTGACCAAGGGCGGCGTCGTATTCGTAGGCACGGGCAGCAACATCGCCGGCTACTTCTTCGCCTATGACGCCAGGACCGGCGAAGAACTCTGGCGCTACAACACCGGATCTGGCATCTACGCGTCGCCAGCGGTCTACATGGTGGACGGTGAAGAGTTCGTCACGGTAGCCTCCGGCGGCGGCTCACGCGGGCGTCGGGGCGGCGACCTCATTCTGAGCTTCGCGCTGCCGAGTCAGTAGCGCCCTTGTCACCGCACGCATCGATGTGCCGCAGGGTGTAGGCCCTGCGGCATGCTACCGAATTCGTCCTCTGCCTCGGTTTCATTCATCCACAAGCCGGCGATGGGCGTCGTCTGTCGCGCTTGCCCTATAATCGCGTATCGTTTCGATTTTAGGCCTGCGAACCCTTGTGCTCGGAGTCTTGAGATGCCTCAGCCTATTTCCGCCAGTCGCCTCATACTCATCGCCGTCGTCCAGTTCACCATCGCCACTGGGGCCGTTACCGCGCAGACCTCTTCTGGTGCCACCTTTACCCCAGTCACAGACGCCATGCTCCAAGACCCGTCGCCTGAGGATTGGCTCATGTGGCGCCGCACGCTCGACGGTTGGGGCTACAGCCCGCTCAACCAAGTCACGCGCGACAACGTTGGAGACCTCCGTATGGTCTGGACGCGCGCCTTGAGCCGCGGCAGTCAGCAGGGCACCCCGCTCGCATACGACGGCGTGCTCTATATGCCAAACCCACGGGACGTCATCCAAGCGATCGATGCCATCACCGGAGATCTGCTATGGGAACACCAGCGGGAGGTCCCCGAAAACGTCGGCGCTGGCGGCTTAGTCACCAACAACCGAAACATCGCTATTTACGAAACATCCATCATCGACACGAGCATCGATGGCCACGTGTTTGCGCTCGACGCCAACACCGGTGAAATGACGTGGGAGACCGAGATTCTTGACTACGAAACCTACCGCGCCCTGCAGAGCTCTGGGCCCATCATCGCGAACGGCAAAGTTATCTCCGGACGCAGCTGCCGCAAGCCGGAGTCCTGCGTTATCACCGCTCATGACGCGAGGACAGGCGCGGAACTGTGGCGACGAAGCACAATCCCTGCGCCCGGTGAACCGGGCGATGAAACTTGGGGCGACGTGGCGTTCGAAGACCGCCAACATGTCGGCGCTTGGATGGTCCCGAGCTACGATCCAGCGCTCAACTTGATCTACATCGGCACGTCCGTGACCTCGCCCGCACCAAAGTTCATGCTCGGCGGTACGGACCTGGCGCACCTGTACCACAACTCGACATTAGCACTCGACGCCGACACCGGTGAGATCACGTGGTACTACCAACACCTCAACGACCACTGGGACCTGGACCATCCGTTCGAGCGCATCCTCGTCGACACCGCCGTTACCCCGGACCCCTCTGCTGTCAGCTGGATTAATCCCCGATTACGCCCAGGCGAACGACGAAACGTAATCACCGGGATCCCAGGTAAAACCGGGCTGGTCTATACGCTCGACCGCGAGACGGGCGAGTTCCTCTGGGCGACGCCTACCGTGACGCAAAACGTCATCGCGAGCATCGATGGAGCGACAGGCGCAGTAACCGAGAATGCAGAGACGGTGTTCACCGGCCTAGGTCAAGAGGTGCTGTCTTGTCCGTCGTGGATTGGCGGGAAAGACTGGGAGGCTGGCGCCTACAGCCCTCTGACCAACACCATGTTCTACCCGCTGCGAAACACCTGTGCACGGGTGCTCTCAACCATGGATGGCGGGCTGGCCATTTACCGACTCGCAGCGCGGTTCCAATTGGCCCCTGGCACCGACCAACTGGGCACAGTCCGTGCCATATCGACTGAAACCGGCCGCACCGAATGGGTTCATGAACAACGCGCTGCCACCATGTCGCTGGTGACGACCGGTGGCGGACTGGTATTCGGAGGCGACGTGAACGGACGGTTCAGAGCCTTCGACCAACGCACCGGTGACGTGCTGTGGGAAATAAACCTCGGCTCGCCGGTCACCGGTTTCCCGATCAGCTACGCGGTCGATGGCCGACAATACGTCGCGGTCAGCACCGGCAACGCCGCCACCGCATCAGGCTTCATGGGACTCACACCAGAGCTCCGTCCCAGTGCTGGGAACAATCTATTCGTCTTTGCACTGCCGGACCGTCCCTAATCTCCCGTCGTAACATTCCCATTGCCAACCGCCACATCTCCAGGTCGATCTGCGGTGTCTGACCCAATCCCCGTTCCATCTGCAACCATAGTAGAAAGCGACGCTGGACTCGCGGCTGCCTGTCGCCGCTGGTCGAAGGCGACGGCCATTGGACTCGATACAGAATTCATCCGGGAACGAACTTACTATCCGCGACCCGCACTCCTGCAGGTTGCCGACGCCAAGGGAGTCGTCCTCGTCGACCCCTTGCGGATCTCAGACTTCGGTCCTTTCGCTGACATACTGAACAACCCCGCCGCTCTTATCGTTATGCATGCCTGCGGCGAGGACCTCGAGGTGCTAGACGTCATGACAGGGACCACGCCACAACGAATTTTCGACACGCAACTGGCAGGTGCATTCGCCGGTCATGGTTTTTCTCTCGGTTATCGGGACCTCGTAGCGGCACTCCTACAAACGTCACTTGACAAAGGCGAAACCCGTTCTAATTGGCTTCAGCGGCCACTGACCCCTGCGCAGTTGCACTACGCAGCCCTCGATGTTCTATACCTGGGCCCGATGCATCGGCACCTGACGCAACAACTCGAACAGAAGCACCGACTGAATTGGGTGACAGAAGAATTCGACCACCAGCGACGAGCGCGAGCGGAAGACAGCCACCCGACATCGGCGTATCGCAAAGTGCGTGGACGCGGTGCGCTAACACCTCCAAATCATGCTGCGCTGCGCGCACTGGCGACCTGGCGCGAGACCGAAGCGATGGCCCAAAATCGCCCACGCCGTCATGTGCTCCCCGACGACGCCCTGATTGGCCTAGCTCGGACCCTTCCCGGTTCGATCGGAGACCTGGCATCCGTGCGAGGACTGTCATCGACCGCCAGACAGCGCTATGGACCGACGCTCTTAGACTGCATTGCTGGGGCACGCAGCACGGAACCGGCCGAACTGGACCGTCCGATGAATTTCCGCCCGCATGCCGAGGTCCTCAAGCTGCTCAAAGCGGCTGCGGCTCAATCGGCCGAAACACTAGACCTGCCTCCAGAACTGGTTGCGACACGACGCGGGCTCGAAGCACTCCTGACTATTAGACTCCGAGACGACAGCCACATTCCCCCAGAATTCAACGGCTGGCGGCGTGCCGGCATCACTAACGCGCTACTGACCTGTCTCCCCAAGAAAGCACACGACTAACCAGAAGCCCTGGTGCCAGACAGCCGGCACTTCACTCAGTGCCAGAAGAGGTTCTAGTCCGGTTCTAGAGGTACTGCGAGCCGTCCCGCAGCCGGGACGGCACCTACCGCACGCGAATCGGGCGAGATGGCGTGCTCCGCACTCGGTGCCGTCGCCGGGTCACGCGTACTTCGATTTCCTCCGGAGGCACCAATCCCACTGGACGAGCGTAGGTCACCAGGTACTGATTGATGATGTCGTTGGCGATCTGGGTCAAGATTTTCGGCACGGCCGAACTGGCCCCCAGTTCTTCTCTGGCTCCACCGGTGACCGTCGGCAACTGTTCGAACAGTTTGGCTCGGTCCCTATCTCCCGTGCCCTGGACGAGAATCCCTCTCGTGGCGGTAGTGGACGCACTATAGTTGTTGGAAAACGCTGGCAGTCCCAGGTCACCAAAGCCTCGTACGATGAGCGAGTGCACAGCCACCATGCGATCCCGAAGCACCCCGAGAACCTGATCGGCGTCGAGGCCCTGCCCTCCACGGGGAGAAACCACGCCACTACTGGGCAGTCGGGAGCTTGCGAGGCTGCCACTTGAACTGTTGGAACCTCCCTCGCTCGTAATGAGGATGATGATCGGTCGGATGGCACCGCGTCGGTCAAGGTCGACTGCAGTCTCGGCCACGGCATTCAACAGATACGAACTTGTCTCTGAGAAACCTCTATACCTCGAAAATCCCTCACGAAGCCGAGCCTTGTTAGAGGTGTAATCCACGATCGTTCGCATTTGGTCGCCAAACG
>DQEK01000370.1:19148-22798 GCA_003533545.1 Acidobacteriota bacterium
GACAAGTTTCGTACGAATCCCTCACTGTCGTCGATGAGAATAGCGACCTGCACCGGCACCTCCGAGCGCTCGACCCGCAGGACCTCCCGCCGTTCACCGTCTTCTTCGATGATGAACTCATCAGCCGTCAGGTCGAGCACCGGTTCCCCTCGCCTAATCACACTGACGAACATCGATTGCTGCAACTCTGGCCGACCCTGAGGCTCCCGAACGACGAAATCGTCCGGTGCCAAGTCACGGACCGGCTCATCACGTGCAATATCAACGCCGAGGATGCCCTGCGCGGCGGGGTGCCCCTGCTCAGCCGCCAGACGGAACAAGCGTCGCGCTTCATCTTCATCCCGCGCGACACCTCGGCCATCGGCATACCTTCGCGCTAGGTGGAACTGCGCGTCAGCAAACCCCTGCTCAGCCGCCAATTGATACAAAGTAGCCGCCGAGACATCCTCCACCTCCACGCCCCAACCCAGTTCGTACATGAACCCAAGGCCAGTCTGCGCGCCGGCATGTCCCTGTTCGACCGCCAGGCGAAACCAGCGCACCGCTTCGGCATAATCCAGCGGAACGACTCGGCCTTCCACGTACTGAATCGCGAGTAGAGTCTGTGCGTCAGCGTCTCCCTGTTCAGCACCGGTTCGCCATTCAGCAACCTGCTCTGGTGTCGGTCCTTCTTGCACTTGCGCGAACACGCCAGACGTGCTCGCAACGAGACCAAGCAGAATGGCGCCGACAACCACCGGACGCATGAAACAACCACTCATAGTCGTTCTCCCCCAGCAACCCCTGCGATCACCAACACACCGACAACCTACGGCATCTAGCCGTAGCAAAAGCTTCCGTCACACCCTCGGCGACCGACCGCGCACCGCAACTGCTTGGAACATCAGAATTATAGCCACCGAACAGTCTGGCGACCTCCCTACTTATCGTCATATCGATTGCGCAGCGTCCCAACACCATCGATCGTCACCTCAACGATATCTCCGGGTCTCATGGAGCCGACACCAGTCGACGTGCCGCAGCAGATGACGTCACCCGGGTGCAACGTCATGTCCCGTGAGATGGCACTAACCATCCGACCTGGCGAAAAGAAGAGGTCGCTCACTGGGTAATGTTGTCGTTCCTGGTCGTTTAGTACCGTTCTGATCGATAAAGTGATCGGATCGAGCCCGGTCGCCACAACCGGACCAAAAACCCCAAAGGTGTCGAAACTCTTGGCACGCGTCCACTGCTGAAACGACGGGTCTCTCCCCAAGAGTCCGATCGCCGTCACGTCGTTGATACAGGTGTACCCAAAAATGTGTTCGTTACTATCTGACTCAGCTACGTCGCGACACACTTGACCGATCACGATCCCAAGCTCGCCCTCGAAAATCACCTTCCCGTCGTAGGTAGTTGGTTTTCGAATAACCCCTCCAGTCGGCAGGTAAGACCCATTGCCCTTGATGAAATACAAGGGTTCCTCAGGTTCGGACTGCCCAGTCTTGGCCGCCATCGCCCGTGAGTTATTCCAAAGCGCAACCATCTTTCCGGCCGGCGCTGGCAATAAAGGAACAACATCGTCCAAAGCCAACAACACATCCGTCGCCTTCGGCGACTCGAACATGTCGCCCACGTGCACGTTGATCGCACCATCCGAAATGGTACCGAAACCGACACTTCCCTCATGGTCGAATCGCATCCAATGCGCCATCTCGCCTCCTGTCGGTAATCTCACCCCAAACGCGTAATATTACCTGGTGTGCCCGTCGCATATGAGCGGAGCCAGCCATGAACAATCAGCGAACGCTATTAATCATCACGCTCTTCATCGCCGCCACAATGGGGCTCTCTGCCGAGTCGGACTGGCCTCAGTTCCGAGGCCTCCACGGCGGCGTGGCCGCAGACAACCCGTCTTTACCGGACCACTGGGAACCCGACGAGAACATCGTCTGGAGTCTCGCCGTGCCTGGCCGAGCGTGGAGTTCGCCTATCGTTTTCGATAACCACGTATTCGTCATGTCCGTCGTTAACACTTCCGGCGTCGAAACCCCGCTCAAGCCGTTGAGCCAGTACCAGTCGCGATCATTCGACGGACCGATGACGGGCGCCGACCTCGAAACACCCCCAGTGCCGCTCCGCTGGGTACTGTATGACGTCGACTTTGCGACCGGTGCGATTCGTTGGGAACGTACGCTGCACACCGCACGACCCAGCTCCAAACACGAAAAAAACAGTTACGCGTCAGAGACGCCGGTCACCGACGGGGAACGGGTCTATGCCTACCTCGGTTACGTCGGCCTGTTTGCCTTCGACCTCGACGGTACTCAGCTGTGGCATACACCAATGGACACCCGCGAAACGCGAGAGGGTTGGGGCTCGGCCTCCTCACCGGTGGTCCACGGCAACCGACTGTTTTTGGTGAATGACAACCTCGAACAGTCGTTCGTCGCTGCATACGACACAGCCACCGGCACCGAAATCTGGCGGGTGAACCGCGAGGAGGCGTCTAACTGGTCAACCCCATTTATCTGGGAGCATGAGCTCCGTACCGAAATCGTAACGACCGGCACCGGTGGGGTAAGGTCCTACAACCTCGATGGGGAACTTCTCTGGGAATTAACAGGGATGTCGTCGATCCACGTAGCCACTCCGTTCACACAGCACGGGTTGCTCTACATTAACTCTGGATATACTGCCGATTCGAATCGCCCGGTGTATGCCATACGACCTGGCGCCAGTGGCGACATCTCGTTGGTCCCTGGAACAACGCGAAACGAGTACGTGGCCTGGTCCCACCCAACACTCGGGTCGTACAACCCTTCGGCACTCGTTTATGGCGACTATCACTACACGCTACTAGATCGCGGCTTCCTAATCTGCTACGACGCACGCACCGGTGAAGAGGTGTACTCGAGACAGCGGATCTCGCGCGGAGGCACGTTGTTCACAGCCTCGCCATGGGCCTACAACGGAAAGATCTTTGCGATCAGCGAAGACGGCGATACTTACGTCATCAAGGCGGGCCCGGAATTCGAGTTACTCGGGGTCAATCCGTTGAACGAGTGGACTCTCGCGACCCCGGCGATAGCGAGTGGCAGCCTGATCGTACGCACGGTCTCTTCCCTCTATCGGATTGCTGACATGTGAAGGCCCTACTGCGTCGATCGCTTTGGTGAGGACGGATCAACAAACCACCGGAGCCAGTTCAGAGTCGGTGGCACAGCAGTCGGGCTGTTGTCGTGTCGACTCGGCGCAGCTTACAGGATCTTCCGATCTGTCAGCGACCACACCGTGCTGGATATCCCGGTTCCCCATACGGCGGAGGACTGCCTGGAGCTACCGGCGAGGTGGCGCCTAGTTCAAGCAGGACCACCTCTAGCTCCGGAAAACGCCGCCCAAGATTCCCATAGAACACGCCTTGGGCGATGGTCAACGGTGTCCATCCGCACTCGTTCACGTGACTCAGTTCCGCGCCCTGCCCAAGCAGGAATAGTGTCAGCTCCTTCGAGCCGCGCATAACGGATCCATGTAGCGCGCTATCGCCGTGATCATCGACGGTCGTCACCACATCCCCGAGTTCGATCATCAGTTGCACAGCTTCAAGCGCTTCTTCCTGATTTCCAGCACTCTCGTTCGGCCACACTGAAACACCCGCCGCAACAAGCAAC